>CAZERB010000121.1:0-3948 GCA_964514645.1 uncultured Anaerolineales bacterium | reverse complement strand
ACCGGGAACGGGCTCAAGGATGTGGAGAGCGCAATCAAGGCCACCAAGGAGCCGCTGAAGATAGAGCCGACGATGAAAGCACTGTGGCGGTTGAGGGAAGAGAGTCTCCAGAGTATACTTACCGAGATATAGCCTGGTTCGTCTTCACCCCGAGAGCCTCGCGCAAACGGTGTGCAAGGCCATTAAAGAGATGATCGAAAAAGTAAACGCTAGGAAAGTCGCCATTATCCATGACTGGCTGAACCAATACGGGGGGGCGGAACAGGTGCTCTCCGCCCTCCACGAGATCTATCCAGAGGCCCCCATCTTCACCTCCATCTATTGGCCGGAGGCGATGCCTGGGGAGTGGCAAGGGTGGGATATCCGCCCCTCTTGGCTGAACCGCCTCCCCTTCGTAAACCAACACCACCAACCCTTTCTGCCCCTTTACCCTCTGGCCTTCGAGAGTTTCGACCTCTCCGACTACGAATTGATAATCAGCAATAAGAGCGCCTTCTGCCATGGGGTAAGGAGGTCGTCAGGAACTTTGCATATCTGCTACTGCCTCACCCCCACCAGGTTCCTATGGAACCACGAGGAATATGTGAGGAGGGAGAGGATACCTTGGTTGTTGCGGGCCTTTCTGCCCCTTTTCATAGATCGGTTGCGCCTCTGGGACCGGGCTGCGGCCGATAGGGTGGGCCACTTCGTGGCCATCTCCCAAGAGGTGCGGGAGCGGATCAAGAGGTTCTACGGGCGCGATTCGACCGTCATCTACCCGCCAGTGGACATAGAGAGGTTCCAGTTGGCAAATAGCCCTGAGGATTATTTTCTCGTCGTTTCCCGCCTCATCCCCTATAAGCGAATCGATATCGCCATCCAGGCCTTCAACGACCTAGGGCTCCCTCTCCTCATCATCGGCGAGGGGAGAGATGAAAAGAGACTCAAAGCCATGGCTGGACCGAAGATCAAATTCCTCGGTCGCCTACCGGATGGGCAGTTAACCTATTACCTGTCCCGTTGCCGGGCCGTCATCTTCCCTGGTCAGGAGGATTTCGGCCTGGTTCCTCTGGAGGCGATGGCCTGCGGGAGGCCGGTCATCGCCTACGCGGGCGGCGGAGCCCTGGAGACGGTGGTCGAGGGGGAGACCGGCCTCTTGTTCAGCCAACAATCGGCTGAGGCTTTGGCCACAACAGTCAGAAATCTCGATGATCGTCGTTTTGATCCCCCCACTATAAGGGCTCATGCAGTCAAGTACGATCGCAAAAGGTTTAAAGCCCAACTGCGCGACTTCATAGAGAAGAGATGGGCCCAAACGAGGAGAGGAGGGTAGCATGGAACTCCGCCAATATGGGAAGATCGTGAGGCGACATTTGTGGGTGGTCATCCTACTACCCCTGGTGGCTTTAATAGCGGGTCTCCTCTTCCGTTCCCCCTCCGTTCCTTTCTACCAAGCCACTGTCCGCTTGATCATCGACGTGCCCCCCTTACCCGCCTCAGAGCAGGGGTCTTTCGACCCCCGCTACTATGCCGCTTTGGCCACCGAGTATCTGATGGACGATTTCAGCGGCTTTGTAACCGGCGATGTCATCGCCGATAGTGTCAGCAGACGGCTGACGGAGCAGGGGATAACCGTTCCCCCGGGGGTGATCCAAGGCTCTACCTCCTCGGAGAAGGTCCATCGTCTTTTGACCCTGCGGATCACCTGGCATGAGCCTGATGAGGCCCTGGCCATCGCCGAGGCCACGGTTGAGGCTTTGCGAGAGGAGAGCCCCAAATATTTCGCTCGCCTCCTAGGCGAGGCTCCCCAGCTCTCTGTATTCGATGGGCCCAAGGTCATCCCCCTGGGTATCCCTTTGCGAGAAAGGCTCGATCTTCCCATCCGACTCCTTTTGGGCCTCATAGCCGGCCTAGGTTTAGCCTTCCTTTTGGACTACCTGGACGATACCATCAGAGAGACGAAAGAGGTGGAGGCTTTGGGGATACCTGTCCTGGGCCACATCCCCGCCCCCTCTGTCTGGGAACGGTTACGCCGCTTTAGACCCTAGCCCTTTGCTCGCTGGGGAAAGGTATGGTAAAATAGTCTTTGCCGATTCAGGAGTCGAGAATGGAGTTGAAACGGTTCTCCAGAGTGTTTCTCAAGCGAGGGTGGATAATCCTCCTGGTGGCGGTGATAACCGCGGCCAGCGCGGTAATCTTCGCCAGAACGCAGCGGGCTATCTATCGCTCTACCGCCATCTTGCAGGTGATCCCCGCCCGACCGGATTTCGGCTTGACCATGGCCGCGGAGAACCTTCTGAGGCAATTCTGCTTCCAAATCCAGACCCCAGAACGGACCCAAAAGGTCATCGACCAGCTGGAGTTAGACATCCCACCTGAGAGGTTGCTAGAATATATAAGTGCCGCCTCGCGAGCCGACGAGTTCCTCATTCAGATCGATGTGGACTGGCCAGACCCGGGGACAACCCAAGAGGTGGCTAACGCTTTGGCTACAGATTTCGCAGAGTACCAAGCCACCCGTAACCTGGGCATCGACCGCCGCAATCAGGTGGACATTCTCGTTCTGGAGCCCGCTAAGTGGGGGCGCGTACAATGGCCAAAGCCCACCACTTTGACCCTCTCAGGAGCCATCCTGGGCTTGTTGCTGGGAGGGCTTCTAGCCTTTGGCCTCGAGTACTTGGAGGCCGGTATCATCCGTTCTCCTCAAGATGTGGAGCGTTATGTGAAGGTAGCGGTGATAGGGACCATCCCTGCCATAAACCCCGAGAAGGGGGCCGCCGTTTCATTGTGGTGGCGGAAACAGCGAGAGCCAGATAAGGATCGATCTATGGAATTGAAGAGGTACGCCCAACTCCTCTGGAGGCGCGGTGGTGTCATCATCCTCATCACCATCTTTGCCACCCTGGGGGCTCTCCTCTTCGCCAAGACCCAGAGACCTGTCTACCGCGCCCAAGCCACCCTCCAGGTGACCCCCGCGGTCTGGGATTACAACATCGTCTTGTCAGCCAACCAACTGCTAACACAATTCAGCCTCCAGGTTCACAATACCGCTATGGCCCAACGGGTCCTGGATCGGGTCCCCCTGGCGCTCTCCCCGGAAGAGCTTTTGAGGCGGGTGCACACCATCCCCGAGAAGGATAACTTCTTGATCCAGGTCGAGGCCGATCTCTCCGATGGTGAGATGGCCAAACTAGTAGCCAACGCCTTTGCTCAAGAGTTCGTGGAGTATCACGCGGAAAGAAACCTGAGCGTGGACCGTACCGAGAGGATAGAGATAGGGGTCCTGAAGCAGGCCAGGAGTTACTGGCAACACTGGCCCCGGACGAAACCCTTGGTCTTAGCAGGAGCCATCTTGGGCCTGGGTTTAGGAGTTCTTTCCGCTCTCCTCTTAGAATACCAGGAGGCTGATATAATCCGTTCTCCAGAGGATATGGAGCGGTATGTGGGGGTAGCGGTCTTGGGCTCCATCCCCACCATCTCCGCTGGGGAAGGGAGCGCCAACCCTGCTCGGCGGCGATGGTGGCTCCGCCGCAGATAACACCAATATGTGTTCGTGTGGAGGATGATAATGGCTAACAACCGCCAGGAGAGCCTGGTTACTATCAGCAACCCTCGCTCTCCCATCAGTGAGGCTTATAGGAGTTTGCGCACCAATCTGGAGTTCTCCAGCCTAGATAGGCCCCTCAAGACTATGGTCGTCACCTCCGCTGGCCCCGAGGAGGGGAAATCCACCACCCTGGCCAACCTGGCCGTCACCTTGGCCCAGGCGGAAAAGAAGGTGATCCTGGTGGATTGTGACCTCCGCCGCCCCTCTCAACACGAGATCTTCGAGGTAGGGAACAGCCTAGGGCTGACCAGTATGGTCGTCGATGAGGAGGCCTTCAGAAACCCTCCCCTTCAGGAGACGCCGGTCCCGAACTTGAAACTGCTCCCTAGTGGGCCCCTCCCGCCCACCCCTTCGGAAATTCT
>CAZERB010000120.1:0-3955 GCA_964514645.1 uncultured Anaerolineales bacterium | reverse complement strand
CGGTTGCCACCCCCGCCCGTCCCGCCTGGCGGCCGAAATCGTGGCTCACACAGGAGTACAACACCCCCTTCTCAGCCGCAGGGCCGATGGTCGCTACCTGGAACTCCTCGCCCAACTCCTCTTTGAGGGCTTTCTCCACAGTGATCGAGCCCTGACCCCAATATCGACTGGCATCGCGAAGTTCCACCTCCTCATCATCGACGAAGAGATAGACCGGCTGGGGAGAGATACCCTCGAATATGAAAGCGTCGTACCCGGCATACTTCATCTCCGCACAGAGGAGCCCACCTACACTGCTATCGGCGTACCCTCCTGTAGCCGGGGATTTAGCGGCAAAGGTGGTCTTGCCCGCCCCGGGGATCAGGAGACCCGAGAGAGGCCCCGTTGCCACTATGAGTTTATTCCCTGGCCCTAAGGGGTCTGTCCTCTTTTCCAACTCCTGGTAGAGGATCCTAGCCGCAAAACCTCGGCCGCCCAAATAACCCCTGGTTAACTCTGGGCTCAGAGGCTCCTTTGTGATCTTCCCCTTGGTTAGATCAACACGCAATACGGTTCCCGCATATCCGTTCACCTTGGCGATCCTCCTTGAAAGCCTATCACTCTATATACAAGGCTCCCGGCCCGCAATAACTCACACACTCCTCGCAGAGGTCGCACTGAAAGGGCGCTTCATAGTCGGGATGGGTAAAGATCACCCCTTCCGGGCAAGCGTCAACGCAGGCCATACAGGCTATGCACTCTTGGCCATCAATATAGTAAGCCCCTTTCTCGTTCTGGAGGATGCAATCCACGGGGCAGACCTCAGCGCATTCCCCACATTGGGTGCAAGTCCGCACCTCGAAAGTCCCTGGATTGGGAAAATGAGGGATTATGGCTAGGCGCGCCTTTTTAGGGTTGTTCTCTCCAAAGTGGTAGAGAGAACAAGCCAGAAGGCAAGCCCTGCACCCCGAGCACTTGGTGCTATCGGCTCTAAGGTACATTCTCCTCTCCTTAAGCGATAATTTGGCCGGGTAGAGACCCGACCAGTTTTGAGGATATATCAAAGGGGAACAAAAGTCAAGGGGTCGACGGTTCTCCTTTAGCGAGGAGATCCTTCGGAGATAACTAGTTACGCCTTTGGCCATCTCGCTTTCCCCTGGTCGAACCTCGGTGGTCAAAGGCAACTTGGTAGTGAATCGGTCCAGATGCAGCCGACCCAATAAAGATCCTTCCCACGCTAGAAAGCATACGATTGTATGCAAGGAGCAGTGGCCATTAGCGAATTATACACAACCTATCGTATCTCTGGCTCTCTTTGCAACCTACACGGCCCCATCCCTTTTCAAAAGGTGGAGTAAAAAGGACAGAATGCAAGCAAAATAAAGGTCATATCCCTAACATGCGAGAGAATAGGCCTCAATATTAGGGAGTACTCCTTCATAAAGCAGCCATCCTTAAAGTAGACATAAAAAGCAATTGCCCCTTGATTTTTCTATCATTTTGTGTTATAATATATCAATGAGGCGGGAAAGGCCTGTCTCTTGATGTTGGTGATGTCGCTGGGAGGTTTCTCTGCGTCGTCACATGATTCTATCGAAAGGGATGTTTTACCTCGCCTTAAGTAACTCTACTAGCCCCTGCGGTGATGCGCGTTGAATGCCCTCGTGCTCTCTATGCATCCGGGGAAGGTTTTGTCTCGCAGGGTATTTTCTTATCTCCGGCATCTCGACGTGGAGGAAAGGCCCAGAGAAAAACCTAAAAGATGGTGGTGAGGATATGCAAATCCGTGTCTGCGATGAAAGTGTGGAAGTCCAAGAAGAGGGGAAGGTGACCCCTGGGGAGACAAAGGAGGAGTTCGACCTTAGCGAGATAGGTGTCGATGATACAGTGAGCCTTTACCTCAAGGAGATCAGTCGTATCGATCTCCTCACCGCCGAGGAAGAGGTTGACCTGGCGACACGTATGGAAAGAGGACTGAAGGCTCGCCTTCGGCTTTCTCGAGACGGCGAATTGACAGCCGCGGAGAAGAAAGAGTTGGAGTGCCTAAAGGCTGATGGAGAGACGGCACGCCAGCATCTCATCAAGGCCAACTTCCGCCTAGTGGTGAGTATCGCCAAGAAGTATGTAGGTCGGGGAGTATCCTTCTTAGACCTCATTCAAGAGGGGAACATCGGCCTCATCCGGGCTGTAGAGAAGTTCGACTACCATCGCGGCTATAAGTTCAGCACCTATGCTACCTGGTGGATTCGCCAGGCGATAACCCGCGCCATCGCCGATCAGGGGCGAACCATCCGGGTACCAGTTCATATGTGCGAGCGGATCAATAAATTGGCCCGGGTCTCCCGCAGTTTAATCCAAGAACTGGGTCGAGAGCCAACCTCAGAGGAGATCGCCGTCGAATTGGGCACCACCCCTAAAAAAGTAGAGAAGATCATCGAGATCGCCCAACGGCCTCTCTCTTTAGAGATGCCCGTTGGCGAAGAGAAGGATAGCCACTTGGGCGATTTCATCGAGGATGAGAAGACCCAAGCCCCCACCGATGCTGCTTCACAGCGGTTGCTAAGAGAGCAGATGGAGGATATCCTCACCTCCTTAACCCCACGAGAGGGGCGCGTGCTCCAGATGCGCTTTGGGCTGAAAGATGGCCATAGCCATACTTTAGAGGAGGTGGGGAGGCAGTTCGGGGTTACGCGGGAGCGGATCCGACAGATCGAAGCCAAAGCCCTCCGGAAACTCCGCCACCCCTCCCGCAGCCGCAAACTGAGGGACTATCTAGACTAGACAGGTTTTCCCAACTGTTCGCCGCTGCCCAAGGAAGGGCAGCGGCGAATTTTTCCCACAGGGATCCTTGACGGATGTGAAGATGCAATTCCCAGAGCAGATAGCCATCGGCCTTCTCTTCTCCTTCTTCGCCTACGGGGCCATACTGGGGGCCTCACAGATAGTGGCTGCACGCCACCGGTTAGTAGGCCTCTCCCTTCTAGGGGTGGAGAACCCTCTTCGCTGCTATCTCCTAGGATCGACTCTTCTCCTCCTCGCCTACGGTTGGTTCTTCGTCACCAGGGGCTATGAGATCTTCTCCCCCGGGCCAGCCGCAAGCGAGTTCTCTTTCTTTCTGGGTCTCGCTTTTTTGGCCGCTCTATCCACCGCCCTCCTCATCCCCAATTTCATACTCAAGCCTCCGGTCTTGAAGGTAATCCCCCCTCAGGTATCTCTCGAAAGGGGAATCGTTACAGGTTCCCGTGGGAGGGGAACTTTGTACTTGCCAGGGGGTTCTACCCTGACTAGCCATGTCGCAGAGCAGATCCATAGAGCGGCTATATGTGCCATGCCCGGATTGGGAGAAGGAGCCCGCTCCTTAGAGCCTTTGGCCACTCACTTGGCCAAAAGGGGCTTTGTAGTCCTGGTATTGGAACTCTCCACCCTCGAATACCCTGATCTTTTGGCTCTTATCCCCTCGGGGGTCGCCTACCTCGCCTCTCACCCTGCGGTAGATCCCCAGAGGATAGGCGTGCTGGGGGTCGACTTGGGAGCCGATCTGGCTATCCGCTCAGCCAGTGGAGATAAACAGGTGAGGGCGGTAGCGGCGCTCTCCTCCATACTAGAGACTACCAAACCGGGCCTGCATATCCTAGCCGAGATGCCCTACCTGCAAGGGATGAGATGGGCACAGGCTACAAAGGGGTTAGTAAACCAGCTTGCCTCTTTGGAGCATTTTCCCCAAGGTCGTCCCTGCCTCCTTCTCTGCGGCGGGGAGGATAGGCTAGCCCCTCAACGCCTCCCTTGCCTTCGCCATCCTGTCTCCAACCCTGAGGGCTCAGACCGAGAGGCAACATCCGAAGGACAGGAGATGATGGTCATTGAGGGAGAGAAGCGTTTCTCCCTCCCTCGCTCTCCAGCCGTTATCTCCCTGACGGCGGATTGGTTCCAAGAGCGGTTAGGAGGGTAGGCCTTTCCCATCCCACAGGGATCCTGT
>CAZERB010000119.1:0-3964 GCA_964514645.1 uncultured Anaerolineales bacterium | reverse complement strand
AGTATATCACAGGCCGTTTGCTCCGTCAACGCGGCTACTGGATCGGCTCTTTCAGCCAATCGGGGATGGGCACCCCCATCAGGGTGAAGACGCTGGCCAGATGGCCCCGGAAGGTCTTGTCCAGGATCGCCTCTTCCGGCGACTCGTTCCGGCTAGAGTACCACCAGAACCAGTCGCTCCCCTCAGCGGCGTATATCTTCTGCCAGGCTCGGCCCATAGTTTCTATATCGGCGGGAGCATAATCCCGCTGCCAGGAGAGGAAGGTCTCCCGGGTGCGGCCCAGATACTCCCAAGCCCGGTTCTGCGCTGGCTCCCCTATCCAGGTCTTGAGGTTATGGTCTATCCAGGAGCCGGTGAAAAGATGGCCGATCCTCTCCTGAGGCTGATTCTGAGCCAGATAGTCGCTCACGGTGACCGTCTGGATATCTTCTTCCTGGGAGAGGAGGGAGTAGAGGTGGCGGAGGAAGGGGTCGCCGTTCTCCTCATACTTCGACCACGGGTTCTCCCCGTCCAGAATGATGGAGACCAGATAAGGACGCCCATCCTCCGGCAGGCTCTCTTTGATCTGGTGGAGAAGAGCCAACAACTCCTCAGCCGCAGACTTAGGAGGCCAGTTCTCATAGGCGAAACCGATCCGGTCGGAGAGATAACGGTCTCGGAATATAATGGCTAAAGAGGGGGCGTTTTCTAACAAGTAAGGCTGGTAGAGAACCTGGGGGTTAATGACTTGTCCTCCTTCGTCCCGCTCGATGGCGGTGCCTAGAGATTTGGCGAGTACCTCTTCATCGGAGGCCACCCACCTCACCTTGCCCGCTAATAAGGGCAAAACCCCTTCACCTATTGCCCCTTCAGGAGGCCAGAGGCCAGCGGGCTCTTGGCCAAAGGTCAGGCGATGGAACTCCAAGGCCCGTCTTATCTGCTCCGCCGCATCCTCTGGATGGCTGAAGGGGGACACCTGAAGTTCGGGGCTTGCTTCCCTAACGGACCGAGAATCGACGAGCAAGGGCAAAATAGGGTGGTAATAGGGGGAGGTGGTCAATTCAACCTGTCCTCCCTCCCCCAACTCCCGATAGAGAGGGATGATCCTCTCCATCATCTCCATCTGTTTGCTCAGGATAGTTTCAACATCGACCGCGGTGAAACCTCGCCCTTTCTCCACCAGCAAACGCAATACCTCATCCTTCTCTAGCCATCGGGAGTCGATCCAGGCCAGGTTGAACCAGGCGACAAGATCGCGTAAGTCACTTTCGCTGAAGGGTTGGCCCTTCTTGCGGAGTTGCCAAAGTTCGTAGTAGCGAGGATAGAGTTTTATGGCTTCTGCATCGATATTAAAGAAATTAGCCAGGAGAAATTCCCTCTCCTGGAGAGACCAACTGCTCTTGCGGCTTAGGTCTAGGTGCCGGTCACTGGTCGAACCCTCAACGTAGGCTACAATCTGCTCCAAAAGGCAGGGGACAAGGTTGAAGGTGGCGTGGATGCGAGGATAATCACGGAGAAGTTCAGCCATGTGGAGGTAGTTCTTGATGGCGTGGAGCCGCACCCAGGGGAGGGAGGCGCGCCCGCTGAGTATATAGTAGGGCTGGTGCATGTGCCAGAGAAAGGCGAGGTAAAGAGGCATGGTTTTTATCTTGAAGGTTCAGCCATCAAAGAAGAGGCCTAATTTATGGCTCCTTGCCCCGTAACTGGGGGAAGAGGATCACCTCCCGGATAGAGGAGTGATCGCAGAATAACATCACCATCCGATCCACCCCCCAGCCTATCCCTCCCGTAGGGGGCATACCATATTCTAGGGCTTGGATGAAATCCTCATCCATAGGGTGAGCCGCCTCTTCGCCACTCTCCAAGGCCCTCTTCTCGATGGCGAACCGCTCCCGCTGCTCCAAGGCGTCGTTCAGTTCCGTGAAGGCGTTGCCACACTCCAAGCCCCCGATGAAGAACTCGAACCGCTCTACAAAGCGAGGGTTGCCTGGCTTCTCTTTAGCCAGGGGCGATATCTCCCTCGGATAATCGAGGACAAAAGTAGGCTGAATGAGCGTGGGCTCCACATACTCCTTGAAGAGTTCCTCCACCAGTTTCCCCCAGGCCTCCTTAGGGGTCACTTCTAACCCCTTTTCGGCTATGGCCTCTTTGAGGGCGGAGAAAGAGTCTACCTCCTCGATATCTATACCCCTCTCCTGGGTGATCGCTTGGCGCATGGTCACCCTCCGCCAAGGGGGCGTTAGGTCGATCTCGTTGCCCTGATAGGTGATCTTAGTGGTCCCCAGCACCTCCTGGGCGACATAGGCGAAGGTCTCCTCCGCCAGGTGCATCATATCCTCATAGTCGGCGTAGGCCTGATAGGCCTCCAGTTGGGTGAACTCTGGGTTATGCACCGTGGAGAGACCCTCATTCCGGAAATCCTTGCCTATCTCGTAGACCCGCTCGAAGCCACCGATGATGAGCCGCTTTAGGTAGAGTTCATCGGCGATGCGGAGGTAGAGTTTTCGATGTAGGGCGTGATGATAGGTCTCGAAAGGGCGAGCCGCAGCCCCACCGTAGATGGGCTGCAAAATCGGCGTCTCAACTTCGATGAAGCCTCGCTCATCCAAGAAGCGGCGCATGGCGGATAAGATACGGCTCCGAGTTAGGAAGATCCGACGCACCTCCTCGTTGGCGATGAGGTCCAGATACCGTTGGCGGTAGCGAGTCTCCACATCTTTGAGCCCATGCCACTTCTCTGGGAGAGGGTGTAGGGACTTAGCCAAGAGAGTGAGCCGCGAGACCCTCACCGTGGGCTCCCCGGTTTGGGTGAAGAAAGGCTTCCCCTCCACGCCGATGAAATCGCCGATGTCCAGATCCTTCCTGAAGAGGTGGTAGCCCTCATCGCCCAGGCTATCTTGGGTCACATATATCTGTATCCGCTCTGTGCCGTCGGCGATGTGAGCAAAAGAGGCTTTACCCATCACTCGCACGCTCATGATGCGGCCACAGAGGGCAACGCTCACATCCGGTCCCGCTTCACCCTCGGGAGGCCCATTCTCCTTCCATTCTTCAAGGAGAGCCAAGGCCTGGAGAGCGGTATGGGTACGCTTCACCCGCGCTGGGTAGGGGTCTATCCCTCGCTTCTTTAACTCCTCCAATTTCTTGAGCCGCTGTTGCCGTAAGTCCCTCAGCCCCTCTCGCTGCATCGGATCTCCAAAATCTTGAAACGACTCACCCCATCGGGAGTTTTAACGGTGACCTCCTCACCAATTCGATGCCCCAAGAGCGCCTTACCTAGAGGGGACTCGTTGGAGATGAGGCCATTTATAGGATCCACCTCGGCCCAGCCCACGATGCGGTAAGCCTCCTCCTGACCATCCTCATCCGCCACCTTCACCCAGGAACCTAGGATCACCACCTCGGAGGGGGCGGACTCCTCGATGAGGACAGCGTTTTTCAGCATCGCCTCCAGGGTGGCGATCCGCCCCTCCACGAAGGCTTGCTCGTTCTTGGCGTCATCGTACCCCGCATTTTCCGTAATGTCCCCGCCATCCTTAGCCATTTGAATATAGGCCGCCACCTGGGGACGCCGAACGGTGCAGAGGTACTCCAGTTCCTCCTTCAATCTATTGCGTCCTTCAGGTGTGAGATAGACGGGCTTCTGAGACATCATAACCTCTCCGGAAATAGTACACGTTTTAGGGGTGGATGACAAGGCTCTTCTGAATCTATGCGTAAGCGCAGGGCGTATGAATAACCCCTGCGCAAGATCAATTATAGCCTAGAAGTCTCCATTTGTAAAGGCGGATGACCTTGCCCCCCAGTGTGCCCCATGTTATAATTTAAGAGTGGAAGACGAAACCTATATGAGGGAGGCGCTGGCCGAGGCGGAGAGGGCCTACGGGAAGGGGGAGATCCCTGTCGGGGCGGTGGCTGTCAAAGAGGGGGTCATCATCGGCCGAGGGCACAACCAGAAAGAAGAACTAAAGGACCCCACGGCCCA
>CAZERB010000118.1:0-3984 GCA_964514645.1 uncultured Anaerolineales bacterium | reverse complement strand
CGGTCACGGTTCGGGCGCGGCTTCCACCCTCCTCCTTGGTACCACCCAAGGTGACTTCGCGCACCCTACCACTCCACTTTTGAACCGGAATCTCAACTTTTTCTGCCATATGCGCTCCTCTATCGGTTAGGGGACAAGGGGGCCTCACCTCCAGCGAAGGCGCGCCCCCTGGTACCACGGACTCCGACTTCCTTAACCCCCTTCTTTTGCTTAAAGTATGGACGGCATCTTCAAGGCCGGATGGTCATGCGCCTCCAGCCAGGGAAGCAGTTCCTCGACAGTAGTTACATACCGCTCGTCGGCGATGCGATCAATTAGGTCTGGGATGCCTTCTCTCTCAGCCACGGCCTTGAACTCCTCAGCCATCGTTTCCTTGAGGAAGGAGGACATCCAGACCACCCGCTTGAACCCACCGTCGGGGGAGATGAACTTGGGACTGGTCAGATAGTATTTGCCTACACCCATCGCTCCTGGCGTCTGCAAGCCGCCGCCGAACATGCCAGCCATGGTGGAGAAGGTCAGCCCAGCCGGGGTCATGCTGGGGTCTTCTCGTGAAACCACCATCACGCCATTGGCCTCGGGGATGACTAGGGCCATACATTCGAAGCATCCGCAGGCAGTCATGGGATCGGTCATGATGGAATACATGGTAACATGTTCCACGCTTCGGTTAGAATGCTGATGCACGAACTCCTGAGGCCCGCTCCAACGCCCCGCCTTTGGATCCAGACACTCTCCCTTGAGGATGGGCTGGTTGGGGCCAGTGGGGTTGATCTGGTGGGCTGCTTTACAGTCCAGCCAATTGTAGGCGCCACAAAGTCCCGTCCGCTGTGGCGAGATGACGCACACATGGGTGGGGGCAAAGGACTGGCAGAGGGTACAGGAATAGAACTCCTCTACCGCTTCGTCGGTCAAGCCCGCCACACGGACGTTCCGCTCACTATAAGCCCCACGAGCCCGCTCCAGCCACTTCTTCATCTCCTCAGGGTCGGTAAGAAGCGTGACCTGCGCCTTGTCCACGATGCTATTCCAGGGCTCCCCCTTGAAACGGGCGTATAGGATCTCGCCGAAGTGCTTCAATCTGAACCCTTTGTCAGCAGCCATCTTGTTTATGCGTATCCAGGCGATGTCCCTTTGCCCAATGTGTTGCACGCCGGAAGCAGCGTTGAGGAAATAGTGGATCTGGCGCTCCAGGACCGGCTCGAAATCCTTCTGCATCTTGCGGCCCCCTACCTTGACCACGATGCCCACATCCATGGCGCCGCCTTCTTCGACCCCGTCGAAGTCAGGACCGACCAACTCGATCTTCCCATCCTCGATCTCGTCGGGGTCTCTCATAAGCAGATACTCGAAGGCCCGGGAGTACTTACCTCCGAACTCGATGCGCATGTCATCCTTACGCACCCTCTCTCCCTCGAAGGCTGAGCCGTAGGGGACAGGGATGGGGATTTCGGCGATCTTCACCTTCACCCCTCTTACCTCGATACATCTCTGGACTAACCTCTCGGCGCGCTCCAGGTCGTCTTTGCCCTCGATATCGTCAAAAGGCAGGGAGATGACATGCTCATACTGGGTCACACCGGTAGGCAGCACTTCAGGGATGACGGTGTCTGCTATGGCGGGAAAGCCGTAACTTATGGCTCCCGCCGCCGTGGCGTACTTCAGATCATCCACCTCACCCAGGGCCAAAACGAAGGCGAAGACGCGGTACTTGTTATAAAGCAGGATCTCCCTCGCCTGGCCGCCTTTCATCCCTCCGAAGGTAAGGGCTGAGCGGGTGGCGAAACCAAGGGGATAAATGGCGCTGATGGTATCGGTGCCGAAGGGGATGATGTAGGTGTTATAGCCCAACTCTACCCCCTCTTCCAGCAACTGATGGATGATGCTGTGCCCATTCACGTTGCCGCAGAGGAAGACCAGGATATTGCGCCTCTGCAACTCCCGCACGATCTTAACCGCCACCTCGTTGGACTTGGCAGCGCCTACAAGAGCGGCGAAGCCAGGCATACGCCCATCCACCAACTGGATGCCCCAAGCGCGCAGTTGCACATCATCAATGGGGCCATTGCAATACCCCTGGCCACTAGCAGTTACCAGGTGGGGATAACCATCCAGCCTCTCCGGCTGTTCACCCAGGGCATACTTTATCCCCATGATGGCTTCCTCGGCCAGCAGGGTGGCCATGCCACCGTCTAGGGCCTCGCCCAGATATGGGGTCCACAGTTGATCCCGTGGCACAGGGTGCAAGAGGGACCTGGCCTGCTCCAAGGCCGGCTTGAGGTCTCCTAATGTCGCTACTTCCCTGCCGGTGAGACCTAAGATCACCGGTAGGTAATAGGCGGTGTTGGGGAAAGCGACTTTGGTATCTGGTCCCTGCTCAGCCAAAGCCTTCTCCAAGAGATCTTCAGCCTCCTGGACGATATGGTTAGCCCCTCGAATCGCTCTGGTGGCTATAAATCTAGACATAACTTCCTCCCAAAATCTAGGATGCAGCCTCTTTGTAGAGGCTCACCGGCTCGCCTTTCTCCCGTCGTTTTAGCCACTCTTGCATGCGGCGATCGCCGCTGCGGCCGAAGCGGCTGGGGTCGTATTCTTGTATGCCTAAGGCTTTTCTCTTAGCGTCGATGTGGGCTAGGGACCTCTTGACGATATCCTCCGGCTCAAGGCCTAGCTCCAATCTGGCACCAACCAACTTCTCCCAGCCCTCGCCTATAAGCCTAGTGACTTCCTCGCTACCTTCCACTGGACTGCCAACGCCGAAGAGCGTGTAGACCCCGGAAGCCACACAGTAGGTACCGATAGATATGGCTTTCTCGCTCATCCATTCGGGGGCAATGCCCACCACGGGGATGTCAGAGATGTCGGTGCCTACCCCGCCTTCGGTGGCAACTTCGGTGAGCAGGGTGAGAATGCGGCTGTTATCCACGCAAGAGCCCATATGCAAGACCGGCGGGATGCCGATGGCCTCGCATACCTCCCGCAGGCCAGGGCCGGCGTATTCCAAAGCGGCTTCACCCTGCAATAGTCCGTACTTGGCGTTGGCGATGGCTCCGCAGCCAGTTTGCACCACTAGGACGTCGTTCTTAAGGAACTCGGTGACAATATAATGGTGGGCATCGTCGTGGCAGACCCGCGGGTTGTTGCAGCCCACCACTCCAGCCGCACCGCGGACCCTCCCGGCGATGATGGCATCGTTGAGGGGCCGGAAGGAGGCCCGGTAATAGCCCCCTTGCATATATCGAATATACTCATGGGAGAAGCCGGGCACCAGATCGGTTGTGAAGCCCGGTATGCGGACTTCCTTGCGGTTGGGGTAGTTGTCTATGGCGGTCTTGATGATCTCCTTGGCTATCTCCGGAGCCCGGTGCTCGTCGAACTCTATGTGAACGGCGCCTTTAATCTTGACCTTGGGTGAGGTGGTTATCAGTTTGGTGTGAAACTTCTCCGACAAAGGTCCCAGGGCCTGCATTATGCACTGCACATCCACCACCATGGCCTCCACTGCGCCAGTGATGATAGCCAGTTCCTGGGTCAGAAAATTGCCAGCAGACGGCACCCCTTGACGCATCAGCGTCTCGTTGGAGGTGCAGCACATACCAGCGATGTTAATCCCCTTAGCCCCTTTCGACTTAGCATACTCGATCAAATCCGGGTCGCGAGTGGCGTCCACCACGGCCATGGAAAGGGTCGGCTCATGGCCGTGGACCACCACGTTGACCTCATCCTCCTTGAGAACACCCAGGTTAGCCTTAGTCACCAGAGGGCTCGGAGTGCCGAATAGCACATCGGAGATATCGGTGGCGTACATGGAGCCACCCCAGCCATCGGCTATGGCCGCCCGTAAGCCCTGGCGCAGGATATGTTCCGCATCCTGGTCATCGCCGATGTGAGTGCGGTGCATTATCTCCACTATCTCTCGGTCTATGCCCCGAGGCATCAGCCCTGCCTGGCGCCACAACTGCTGGCGGGCCTCAGGGGCTCGGC
>CAZERB010000117.1:0-4014 GCA_964514645.1 uncultured Anaerolineales bacterium | reverse complement strand
GAGATGGGAAAGAGGGAGAAGGTTGTAGTAGCCATGAGTGGGGGCGTAGACAGTTCTATGGCCGCGGCCCTGCTCAGAGAAAAAGGGTATGAGGTGATAGGGGTCATGATGCGCCTCTGGGCGCCAGAGAGGGTGACCAACCGGTGCTGCTCTCCGGAGGCTGCGGAGGATGCCCGCCGCGTCTGCCAGATCCTAGGGGTCCCTTTCTACCTCCTCAACTTCGAGGAGGAGTTCAAGCGGCATGTGGTCGACTACTTTGAGCGGGAGTACGCGCAAGGACGGACCCCAAACCCCTGCTTGGAGTGCAACCGTCACCTCAAGTTCGGCCTCCTTTTCAGAAAGGCCTTGGCCCTAGGGGCCGCTTATCTGGCCACTGGCCATTACGCGCGGCTGGGACGAACCAACGGCCATTATCAACTCCTCAGGGGGGTAGATAGGGCCAAGGATCAATCTTACGCTCTATATATGTTGGGTCAGGAGGAGTTGGCTCGTCTCTTGCTCCCTCTGGGGGAGTATACTAAGGAGGAGGTGCGTTCTCTGGCCCGAAAGATGCGCCTCCCCGTGGCCGAGAAGGCCGAGAGCCAGGAACTATGCTTCGTCCCCGAGGCGGGCTATGGCCGATTCTTGCGAGATCATAGAGGCTTTAAGCCTCAGCCGGGACCTATCGTGGATTTAGCGGGTAATACCCTGGGCGAGCACAAAGGGTTGCCCTACTATACCATAGGGCAACGTCGAGGTTTGGGGATAGCGGCTCCCCAGCCCCTCTATGTTTTGCGTATCGACGTGGAGCGGAACGCCCTAGTAGCGGGACGGGCTTCCGAGCTGAGACGGAAAGGGCTACTGGCCAGGGATACAACTTACGTGGCTGGTGAGGTGCCTCCAGGGCCGATGGAGGTAACCGCCAAGATCCGGTATAAGGCGAAGGAAGCCAGGGCTCTTCTCAATCCCCTGGAAGGTGGAAGAGCCAAACTGGGTTTTCTAGACCCCCAGAGGGGGGTGGCTCCTGGGCAGGGGGTGGTCTTCTACCGGGGGGAAGTGGTCATAGGCGGCGGAATCATCGAGGCAGGGATCTGAGATGTGCCCTCTTTTATCTCCCCCTTTTGCCTTTCTCCTCCTCTTAGCCAGCATTAACGCCGTTCTTTTCCACCTCATTTGGGGGAGGAGAATAAGGGAACTGGTTCTCTTTTGGGTAGCGGCGGTCATCGGTTTCACGGTTGGTCAACTGGTCGCAGAGGCTTTGGGCCTCACTTTTCTCGCCATCGGCTCCTTGCATCTGATAGAGGGGACTATAGGCTCTTGGACAGGACTTCTTATTGCTAAGCGGCTGAAGGTGTGATATAATTGTTTAGAGGCAAAAGATGGCTATTACCCTCACCCTAGTGCGTGATATCGCTATTATCGTCTTGGCTTTGGAGTCGTTGGTCATTGGCTTTCTTCTCATCGTCCTGGCTATCCAGATCAGGGGGCTGGCCAAGATGTTGGAGGAGGAGGTCAAACCTATCCTCGATTCGGCCAATGAGACGGTGAGTACCGTGCGAGGTACTACCTCTTTCGTTAGCGATACTTTGATCACTCCTTTGGTGGGAGCGGCGAGTTTTGCTACCGCTTTGAGCAAGGTGATCGGGGTGTTAAAACGAGGGCCGAAAAAAGGGTAGCGCTCTTAGATCATTGGGAAAAGGAGGTACGGAATGGCGGATAATTGCAGGGGTGGAGAGTTCCTGGCGGGCTTCATACTGGGGGGTTTAATTGGCGCGGCTATCGGCATGCTATTGGCTCCTCAGCCCGGCGAGGAGACGAGAGCCCAACTGAGGGAGAGAGGTATCGAACTTAAGGGTCGAGCGGAGGAGCTCTCAGCGGAGGCTCGCAGGAAGGCCGAAGAACTTCAGGAGAAGGGAAAGGTGGTCGCGGAAGAGCAGAAGGCCCGCTTGGAAGAGGCGATCGAGGAGGGAAAAGAGGCAGCGGCTCGGAAGAAAGAGGAACTGCTAACCAAGTTAGAGGAAGAGAAAGGGAAGAAGAAGGCCGGAGCCTAACTCTAAACCACCTCTATTGAGAGGGGGAGCGGAACGTTCCCCCTTTTCTATTTTAGGCTCCTTATCGCCTGGGGGAGGAGGGGCAAAAGATCGCCGGCTACCATCCCTGTCTCTCCCATCTCCTCGCGGACCATCTCGCCGGCCAAGCCATGGAGGAAGACCCCAGCGATGGCCGCCTGGTAGGGAGGGAGTCCTTGGGCTAGGAAGCCCACGATAGCCCCAGCCAAGACATCGCCCGTGCCCGCTGTGGCTAGACCAGGGTTGGCGAAGGGGCTGAAGGTGAGCCGACCATCGGGCGCGGCCACCAGGGAGTGTGCTCCTTTGAGGACTACCACCTGTCCCCATTTTTGGGCTGCACTAACCACTGTTCCCACTCTATCTTTTTCTATCTCCTCCACTGAGGAGTCGAGGAGTCCGGCCATCTCCCCCGGGTGGGGGGTGAGAATGACTGGCGCGGGGAAAGATTCCCACCATTCGGGTGCTTGAGTCAAGGCGTTTAGCCCATCGGCATCTATGACTAAGGGGGGTAGTTCCAAGGAAGTGAGTTCCTCTCTCTCCTCCCCGGTCATAAAGCCGATATGCCTCCTCACCCCAGCGGCGTGGAGCCCTAGGAGGCTTTGGATGAAATCCACTGTTTGGTCCTCCCTGCCTAGACCGGGGCCTAGGAGCAAGGCGTCATAATCTGGCAGGCTCTCGGCTAGGAGGGGGAGCGCATCGGGAACTAGGGCGCCCAGATCGTGGGGCAGGAGGAGGAAGGTCACCTCATGGAGTTTGGAGGCCAAGATAGGGTGCAGGCTCTCGGCCAAGGCCAGGGTGACTAGGCCTGTTCCCACCCTCGTGGCGGCGGCACTAGCCAGATAGGCTGCCCCCGTATAGTTGACCGAACCGGCCACGATAAGGGCCTTCCCGAAGGTTCCCTTGTGAGCGTTGAGGGGTCTGGGGGGGAGGATCTGGGCCACCGTCTCGGCGGTGGCCAGGTGGGTTTTTATCTCTTGGGCCAAGGGTTCAGGTATGCCGATGTCGGCCACCACCAGTTCTCCTATGTAGGCGGCGCCGGGGAAGAGAAAGAGGCCTCTCTTGGGAAAGGCCAAGGTCACGGTGAGGTGGGCGGGAATTGTCGCTGGATCTACGGCCCCTGTATCGCAGTCTAGCCCGGTAGGGAGATCGAGGGCCGCGAGAAAGGTCGGCTTTTCCTTCAACCCTTCTCGAACGGTATCCAGGAGCCCTTTTAGGGTCCCGGTGATGGGGCGCGAGACCCCCGTACCTAGTAGGGCATCGATTATAAGTTGTGCCTTGCTCAGAAGATGGCGGAGACCGGCGAAGTCGGAGTCATCTGTGGCTGTGAGGAAGGGTATATCCCTCTTTTGAGTGAGGGCAAAATTCTCGTCTCCCCTTATTTTGCGTTCCCAAAGGTAAAGGTTGACCTTTGCCCCGGAATCGTGGAGGTGGCGGGCGGCTACTAGGCCGTCACCCCCATTATTCCCTGGGCCAACCAAGACTAATATCTCCTGGCCTTCTATCTCTATGCGGCGTCCTATCTCTTCGGCTACGGCTCGCCCCGCGTTCTCCATCATGATGGCAGTGGAGAGCCCGCCAGCGTTGGCCTTCTCGTCGATTTCGCGCATCTCTGAAGAGGTGACTACTTTCATAGAGCCACTCCCATAGGATTCTCTCTTTCGATTATATCACCCCCCTAGAGGTGATGCAATGATAAAAAGAAGAGCCCACCTCGTGGACTCTTACCGCTGAGTGGGCCCGCCTGGATTCGAACCAGGGACCAACCGGTTATGAGCCGGTCGCTCTGCCACTGAGCTACGGGCCCCTGGAGCGGGAGACGGGATTCGAACCCGCGCTCCTCTGCTTGGAAGGCAGATGCTTTACCACTAAGCTACTCCCGCTCACCCTGTCGGGGTGATAGGATTTGAACCTACGACCTCAGCGTCCCAAACGCTGCGCGCTACCACCTGCGCTACACCCCGCAATA
>CAZERB010000116.1:0-4074 GCA_964514645.1 uncultured Anaerolineales bacterium | reverse complement strand
TCGGCTGGGCGGGGAGCGCCTCTGCTAACTTCACCTCTTCTTCGGCGAGAGGGGGCGCTTCCTCCCATTCTGCCTCCTCGGCCACCTCTTCAGGGAGTTCTTTCAACTCTCGCAGCCAGTCGGGCATCTCCTCCCATGGTGTGGGCGGCGCTATGGCCTCTTCTACTTCCTCCACAGGAGGAGCCTCCGGGAGCTCTTTCAACTCTCGCAGCCAGTCAGGCACTTCCTCCAGAGGAGGGGCAGCCTCGGGGCCCCCCTCCAATGGGAGTTTCTCCTCGATCTCGGGCGGCAACTCTTTAGCCTCTACCTCCTCGGCTGCAACCTCGTGTAGCCTCCGCAGCCACTCGGGCATCTCTTCCTCTGCCATTTCCTCCACCGCCTCTTCAGGTTTGGGCGGAGGAGCCATCTCCGTTGGCGGGGCTACCGCTTCCACCTCCGGCACCGGTGGTGGGGTGGGTATCTCTTCCAAGCGAGGGAGGAGGACTTTCTCTAGCGGTAGAGGTGAGGCTTCGCCGAAGAGTTCCTGAGCCGCTTCGTTCTCAGGGTCTATGGCTTGGGCCTGGGCGAGGAGGGTCTCGCCTTCCTCCTCCTGACCACTTTCCTTCCAGATGAGCCCCAGGATAAGGTTAGCCTTTAGGCAGTTGGGGAGGAGTTTTAGGATCTCCTGACAGGCCTCGGCGGCCTCCCGGCGACGGCCCTCCCGCCACAACGCTTCGGCTAGAGCCACTTTCAGATCAACTCGGTCGGGGTCCTCTTTGAGAAGAGGTCTCAGCTCGGTGATAGCGCGGTCGTAGAGGCCCTCTCTTAAGTAGAGGCGAGCGAGGGCTGCCGGGGTGAGTTTAACCCGGGGTGGCTCCACTCCCTCCCGTTCGCTGTAGAGCCGTTTCAGTTCCTGGCGTATCTCCGTATTTCCAGGGGCCAGCTCGAAGGCTCGTTCCAGATGCCAGATCGCTTCCTCTAATTCCTTTTTCTCGTCATGCATCACCGCTAGCCCCACGTGGGCGATCACATCCTCCGGATCGGCGCCCAAGACCCTAGTGAAAAGGCTAGCCGCCTCATCATACTCATCCCTCTCCAGGGCGGTCTCTCCCAACAGCCGATAGGGCATGCTGTACTTTGGGAACCACTCCAGGATATGGCGACAGATGGCTATAGCCTCATCGATGGATTGGGCTTTGATCAACTCCTTCACCTCGTCGCAATATTCGCCTAGTCCTATTTCAGCCATTTTCTCACCCCCGCTCTTAAAGCCGCACTTTTACTTATTATGAGGTTCCTTAACCCAAATGTCAACGTCTAGGTAAGGTGATGGACCTCTTTCACATTTTGGAGGAGATCATCTATGGAGGGGGATCTACCAGGTGCGGGGCCCAAAGGGTCTTCGGCCTCCTCTCTCCTGAGAGCGGCGAAGGTGGCCAAGACGGAATGGCTCAAGGCACTTAAATCATACCCCCCTTCTAGAGTTAGAACTAAGTGACCTTGGCAGAGTTCCTCCGCTAGTGAGAACAGAATAGTGGTGAGGCGATGGAACCCGGCGGTGGAGAGGCGCATGCTGGCCAAGGGGTCGGCCCAATGGGCGTCGTAGCCTGCGGAGACGAGTATCAGTTCTGGGTTATACCGGCGAGCCATAGGCAGAACTATCTCCTCGAAAGCCTGAGCATATCCCTCGTCACCAACCCCGTAGGGCAGGGGAACGTTGACGGTGTAGCCTTCCCCTTTGCCTTGTCCCCTTTCCTTCCAATGGCCGGTGCCGGGGTAATGAGGGTATTGATGGGTAGAGAAATAAAGTACATCATCTCGTTCGTAGAAGGCATCTTGAGTGCCGTTGCCATGGTGGACGTCGAAGTCGACGATGAGTATTCTAAACAGACCGCGTCTCTCGATGGCGTATTGGGCCGCCAAAGCCACATTGTTGAAGAGGCAAAAGCCCATCCCTTGATCCCGGAGGGCGTGATGACCTGGGGGGCGGACCAGGGCGAAGGCGTTATCCACTTGGCCCGAGAGCACCGCTTCCACGGCGTTGATTAGACCTCCGGCGGCCATCAAGGCAGCCTCGTAGGAGTGGGCGTTCACGTAGGTGTCAGGGTCTAGCATCCCTCCGCCAGATTCCGAAACCCTTTGTACCCCCTTGATATAGTTTGGGTCGTGCATCGTGGAGAGGAGTTCAAGATCGAGGGGCCTGGCTTCTATGGGGGTCAGTCGGGCTAGGGTTCCCGAACTTTCCAGAGATCCCATTATCCCTTGCAATCTCTCCTTACGCTCCGGGTGGCCGGGGATGTTATGTTCCAGATATATGGGGTGGAAAACGTAGCCGGTGGTCACAGGATTCCTTTCCCTATGCTGGCTTCTCCACCAAGAAGAGGCCTATGCCGGGGCGAGAAGCGTTTTTCAGGTTGACGAACTCGGTCTTGCCTAATAGGTCCAGCCAGACCTCCTTCGAGGAGAAGGCAAATACAGCAAGGGGAGTGTAGAGGAGAAGGGTTCGCAGGTCAAGCAGAGGTTCCAAGAGGAAAAATCTACCTCCAGGGCGTAAGACTCGATAGATCTCGTTCAGGGCTTTTAGCCTATCAGGTTCTCCCTTCAGGTTATTGATGACGCTTGAGGCGGTGACCAGGTCGAAAGAGTTGTCAGGGAAAGGGAGTTCACGGACATCGGCGGTCCTAAATTTCACCTTTTCCTGAACTCCCTCCAGTTGGGCGTTGCGATAAGCACGCTGAGGGGAGTTGCCGGGGATCTCGATTTTGTCCCAGATGTCGGTTCCCATCACCTTCCCGGTGGTCAACTCTTTGGCTACGCTGATGGTTGTCCTGCCCAGCCCACAGCCTACATCTAATACCTCCTCATCGCCGCGCAACTGGAGGAGCAACTTGAGGCTCTCAGGCAGTCGGACCGGTTTGTTTGTCTTGAAAGAGCGCGCCGAGATTGCGTAGCCCACCACCATATATAGGCCGAAGGCCACCAAAAAGGCACCAACCATCCTCCACAGGAAGATGCTTACCAACAGGCCTGCCACGATAATAGCCCCTGCGAAGGCGGCGAATATGGGCAGGGCGTAGTAGCCATAGTGGGGCTTCTCTTCCCTCATCTCATTCCTCCATCTCATCGACCTTTTACGCGGATTTTTGAGGATCTTCAGGTAGTTGGCCAATCTTTTCTCGGACTCGTCGAGGTTGCTTTGCAAAGAGCGCTCTGGCCCCTGACTTTATCTTTTATCGTTTTAGAGCCTGGACAAAGAACTGCATCCCCCTCTCATCACCCTTTACCTCATCAAAGCCAGCCTCTCTCAACAGAGCAGCGACTTCCTCAAAAGTAAATTTGAACATCTCCAAATGGTGGAAGAACCCGAGAAGGTTGCGCTTCCATGGAGAGAGCCAACCCCGGTTAAAATCTTTGAGTATCAAACTGCCGCCAGGTTTCAAGACCCTGTATATCTCTGCGAAGCCTTTCTGGGGATTCTCCCACTCGTGGAGGGAAGATTGGGTAACCACCAGGTTGACCGAATCTGATTCTATTGGCATCTCCTCGGCTCTTCCCAACCTCGTCTCATAATTTGACATCCCTGCTTCATGAGCGTTCTTCCTGGCTATCCTGAGCATTTCATTGGAGGGGTCAACCCCGATTATTTTTACTTGTGGCAATAACTTGCCAAGTTCAATGGAAAGAAGCCCTGAGCCAGTGCCCAAGTCCACTATCGTTGCCCCTCTCTCCAAAGGGGCCACACATTTCACGATCTTTCTCGCGAAAGGGGCATAGACTACCCTTGAGCCTATTTTCGTCCACCTGGCATGTTTCCCGGCTCGTTCCTGACCCCATAGTTCTTCTTGTACGGTCATCTTCCCTCCTCATTCTTGAAAAGTTTGAGCCCATTGGCCCATTACGATGCTGTTCCCCTCATTCCTCCCCCCCATCGGCCTCCGGCGTGGATTTGAACATCTCCAGCATGGAGGCCAAAGCCTCCATGAGAACCGAGGCCTTAGCCAGACCGATCCCCTTCTCTAGGTCAGCGGCCACTATCAACTTATCGCCGACCTCGATGCCGAAGTCGCGTCGCGCCTCGGCGGGGATGACGATCTG
>CAZERB010000115.1:0-4097 GCA_964514645.1 uncultured Anaerolineales bacterium | reverse complement strand
CGGAAAAGTTCCACCATGGCACCCCCAGCGGCATCGATAATACGGTGATCTCCTACGGGCGACCTATCTACTTTGTAAGGGGCCAGCCCCTCCAGATCTTGAAGGTGGGGAAACCTTTCCTCTTAGCCATTGGCGATTCGGGGGTAGGAAGCCCCACCAAGGTGGTGGTAGAGGAGGTGCGCCGCCGATGGGAGAGGGAGCCTTCCAAATATGAACCCCTTTTCGACCAGATAGGCCGGGTCGCGGAGAGAGCGAAGAAAGAGATGGAAGGAGGTAACCTGGGGAGATTGGGGTCCCTGATGGACGAAAACCAGGCTCTTCTTCAGGAGTTAGGGGTCTCCTCTCCCCAATTAGATGGTTTGGCGAAAGTAGCCAGGGAGGCTGGGGCTTTAGGGGCCAAACTCTCGGGAGCAGGACGGGGTGGAAGCATGATCGCCTTGGTAGGGGAGAGAAGCCGAGAGGCGGTAATGGCCGCCTTGGAGCGAGGTGGTGCTCAAAGGGTGATCACGACCGAGGTCTCATCATGATCCAGAAGGTGGACCTAACCGCCGTGGCCAAGAAACTGACAGAGCCATATATGCTCGTGGAGTTAGCCCACGTGGAGGAGTTCGCGGCCCGGCTCTTCATCTGTCAGGGAGGTATAGCCTGGCACAAGCATATCGACGAGGACGAACTCTTCTTCGTCTACGAGGGGGAGATCTCGTTAGAGAGCGAATGGGGAAGTCACACCCTCCGGACTGGGGAGTTGGCCGTAGTGCCCAAGGGGGTGCCCCATCGGTCGACCTCTTCTCTCCGGTCTGTGGTCCTGCTTTTCGAACGGAGGCTCTTCTCTGATCGGCAAGACGGCAAAAGAAGGCTCTTCGTTCTCCGAGGCCGGGATAGGCTGAATAAAGTGAGCGTTAAGGAAGCGGCGCAAGGTTTGGCTCCCTTTTCACCCCTGGATCTGGCCTCAGTAGACGGTTTCGTGGCCCAGGCAGTAGTCTACCAAGGGAGGTCGAATTGGGAACGGAACCCTCAAACGCTCCTTCTCTTCCTTCAGGAGGGAGAGGTGGAGTTGGAGACTGACGAAGGGCGGACAAAGATCGAGTGTAGAGAGATAGCCAGGGTACCCAAGGGTCTCTCTCATAGATTACTGGCTGAGGAACGCGCGGTGGCTCTGCTTCTTTTGCGCAAGCCCCGGACTGTTGTTGAGGGAGGATGATGAAGGGAACCGCGGTCGCCAGGGCGAATATCGCCTTCATCAAATATTGGGGGAACTCCAACGACGATTTGCGGCTGCCGATGAATGGCAGCATATCCATGACCCTCGATAGGCTACGCACGGTGACCACCGTGGAGTTCTCCCCGGCTCTGACTAAAGACGAGATCGAAGTTGATGGGGTGGAGCCATCGCCGGGCGCCAAGGAGCGGATAGTGGCCTACCTCGACCGCCTGCGTAGCCTTGTGGGGGAGTCTCTTAAAGCCCGGGTGGTCTCAGTTAACGATTTTCCTACAGGGGTGGGGCTCGCCTCTTCAGCCTCTGGCTTCGCCGCCCTCACTTTAGCCGCTGCTGCGGCTTTAGAGATGAGGTTAGAGGATAGGGAACTATCTACCTTGGCTCGCTTGGGCTCAGGTTCAGCAACCCGCTCTATATGGGGAGGGTATGTGGAGTGGGTGGCAGGGGCCAAACATGAGGATTCCTTCGCTTCACAGATCGCCCCTCCGGAGCATTGGGAGATCTGCGATTGCATCGCCTTGGTCTCCACGGATACCAAAGAGATAGCCTCTTCCGAGGGCCACAAGTTGGCCAAGAGTAGCCCCCTATATTCGGCTAGGCTCTCCCAGGTGGAGGAGGATCTAGACCGGGTGAGGGAAGCCATTCTGACTCGCGATTTCGAGAGTCTGGGTTCCGTGGCCGAGAGGGAGGCCCTCTCCTTGCACGCCATCATGATGACCTCGCAGCCTAGCCTTCTCTACTGGACGCCGGCCACGGTGAGGGTCATGAAAGAGGTTCGCCATTGGAGGGAGGAGGGGCATTATGTCTATTTCACCATTGACGCGGGCCCCAATGTCCATCTCTTGGCTTTGCCCTCTTGTGCGGAGGAGATAGAAAGGGCGTTGGGGAAGGTGGAAGGGGTAGAGCAGGTCATAGTATGTCGACCCGGGCAGGGGGCTAGGCTCATCGAGGAGCACCTCTTCTAGAGGAGGCATCTTGGGGGAACTCATCTTTCTAAAACTGGGTGGGTCTCTCATCACGGAGAAATCGGTGCGAGAGGCGGTTCGCCGGGAGGTGATCGAGCGGGCGGCCCGAGAGGTCAAGGGGGCGCTTGAGGAGGGATCTTTTGGACTCCTTTTGGGGCACGGCAGCGGCTCTTTCGGCCACTATCCCGCCCGCAAGTACGGTGTTCATAAAGGGTTGAAGGAGGAGTGGTGGGGGTTCGCCGAGACGGGGGCGGTTGCTGCACGCCTCAACCGGCTGGTGACCGATATCTTCCTAGAGACTGGGGTGTCTGTCATCTCCTTCCAGCCTTCCGCCTCCGCTCGGTGCCGGGGTGGGGAGTTGATCCACCTGGAGATCGAACCTATCAGAGAGGCCCTCGATCACCGGCTCGTTCCCCTGGTCTATGGTGATGTGGCCTTCGACGAGGAGCGAGGAAGCGCCATCATATCGACGGAGGAGATATTCGCCTACCTTTCATCGCATCTATTGCCCCAGCGGATAATCTTGGCTGGAGAGGTGGAGGGGGTCTATGGCGGCGACCCAGAGGTGGACCCCGAGGCTCCCTTGCTAGAGCGAATCTCCCCTGCCGACCTGCCCCAACTGGAGGGGGTGTTGGCCGGTTCGCCTACGGTCGATGTGACGGGAGGCATGTTAGCCAAAGTGCGCATCATGTGTCGGCTTGTGGAAAGGCAACCTTCACTGGAAGTGCGCTTCATCTCGGGAAAGAAAGAAGGGTTCATCAAGCAGGTGCTTCTCCATCCCCGGGCGCAAGTAGGGACTGTTCTTCGGGCGTCTAGTTCTCAATGATCACCATCGATGGCTCATACGGGGAGGGGGGAGGGCAGATACTTCGTACCTCCCTAGTTTTGGCTGCGGTCACCGGCAAGCCGTTAAAGATGGTAAATATCCGGGCGGGGAGGAAGAAGCCCGGGCTGGAAGCGCAGCATTTAACCGCTGTCCTAGCCGCGGCTGCCGTATGCGACGCTTATTTGGAGGGTGCACAGTTGGGATCTCAAACCCTCACCTTTGTACCTCGATCGCCACCCCAGGCGCGCTCTTACTCTTGGGATGTAGCCGCCGCTAGAAGGGGTGGGAGTGCGGGATCCACTAGCCTTATCCTCCAGACCGTTCTTCTGCCCCTGGCCTTGGCGGAAGGACGGTCGAAGGTAACCGTTAAGGGTGGCACCCATGTGCCTTGGAGCCCACCCTATCACTTCCTGGAGAAGGTTTATCTCCCTACCTTGGCTCGTCTGGGGGTAGAGGCCAGAGCAGAGATCGAAAGATGGGGTTGGTACCCCGTCGGACGAGGAAGCGTAAAAGCCCAGATCAAAGGAGCCGCTTCTAGGCCTCTTCTTAAGGCTATCGATCTGAACGAGCGGGGGGAGTTTTTGCGCCTCTCCGGGCTTTCCGCTCTCTCTAACTTGCCTAAGCATATCGCCCAGCGGCAGAGGGATCGAGCGCTGGAGCTATTGCGAGGGGAGGGCTTCGAGCCCGATATTAGAATGGAAGAGGGAAAGTCTTCTGGCCGAGGTACAATGGTCTTCCTCTGGGCGGAGTTTGAAAACGGGGTAGCCGGTTTCACGGCTCTGGGGGCACCGGGGAAGCCAGCGGAGAAGGTAGCCGAGGAGGCTTGTCAGGCTTTCTTGGAATATTACCGCAGCGGGGCTGCCTTAGATAAGCACCTGGCAGATCAACTCATCCTCCCCTTGGCTTTGGCCGATGGCCACTCCGCCTTTACCACTTGCCAGATCACCCAACACCTTATCACCAATATCTGGGTGGTGGAGCGGTTCATGGATATAGGTTATCAAGTTGAGGGGTCGGAGGGGGAGAGAGGGAGAGTCTCTTGTGGGAGGTAGATGATGTTTGAGGTAGTCTTCCTGGGGACCTCGGCTTC
>CAZERB010000114.1:2134-4127 GCA_964514645.1 uncultured Anaerolineales bacterium | reverse complement strand
TAGTTACTCACATATATCCGATCGCTCTGAATCGCTATCCCTTGGCCTCCCTCCGTCGCATCCTGCTGGCCTACTGGTACACTCCCTACCAGTTGATTGGTATCCCCATCCAGAACGTAGAGTTTGTTCTCCGCCGCAGCGACGATGTAGATCCGATTGTTGTGAGAGTTGACCGCCAGAGCATGAGGCAGGGAAGGCATAGAAATGGTAGCCACAATAGCATTGGTGTTGGCATCGAGCACCACAACGCTATTGTCCGAGTGATCACTGATATAGACCCTGGCAGTCGTGGCATTGGCCGCCACCCCGAAGAAGTGACCCTGGTCGGGAGAAACGACTGGAGCAACCGAGCCACCGCTTCCCACCTTATAGACCCCACCGGACCAACTGGCCACGTAGGCGTTATTGCCTATGGTGGCTAACATAGTTGGCTTGCCGGGCACACTTACTGTGTTGGTCGCTAGGGTAGTGCTATTGATGATGGTCACGCTCTCGGAATCGAAGTTGGCGACGAAGACGTAGTCGCTTCCGGCGGCCACACCAAAGGGGTGAATACCCACTGGTATGATCTGCACATCTGCCGGGTTGCTGATGAGGACAGCCGATACGTTGTTCCCGTTGCGGTTGGCGACATAGACGCGGCCGTGAGAGATGGCTACTCCGTTAGCGTAGAGAACTAGGCCCGTTGCGGCCTTCGTCTCCCAGGTATCCACCACCGCGTTGCTCGCCCGGTCGATCACCTTCACCTGGGGCACATCATGGAGCCCCACGTAAACCCTATTCTCCCCCGCGGCCACCCCCTTGGGATGCACTCCCACGCTTACGGTAGTGATAGAGGTTGGCAGGCAGGGGCCGGCGGGTGGCGTCGCCGTAGGGGTCGAAGTGGGGGTAGCCGTATTCGTAGGAGTGGGAGTGGCCCCGGTGGGCGTGGAGGTAAAGGTAGGGGTGGGAATGGATGTGGGGGTCGGGCTGGCCACCGCTAGGGTAGGAGTCTCAGTGGCCTCCAAAGATGGCGTTGGGCTCGCTTCGGCGATGGCCTCCACCGCGCTCAAAGTCATCGCTTCCGACTCGCCCACCTGGCCCGCCGCGTTATAGGCTTTCACCACTATAGTGTGCTCCCCCGGACTAAGAGGGGTCCAAGACTGCAAGACAGAGAAGGGCGTCTGACCCTTGGCCACGGGGCTGGAATCGGTATGGACGAGAGCCTCGTCCACCCAAAGTTCCACCTTGGTTATTCCCCCAGCATCGGTGGAAGTCGACTGTATGGTGACCTCCTGCCCTACCTCCACTGTGGTGCCACTGGTAGGGCTATCGATCATCACACTAGGCCCAGCCCCCCTCCTGGGCCAGGGGAGGGTGCAAGCCAAGGCCGCCACAATCAAGAAACCGACAACCAGCCAGAGATGCCACCGCAAATACCTACCGCTCTTCATGGCTCCCTCCTTCGATGCCATCCTAGCACATCCCACCGACGCCGTCAACTAGGGCTAGTAGGACTATCCTTTGCGGTTCCCCAAGCAGATCGTGATTTGTGTGGTGGCAGGTCTACCATCAATCACCTGCGGCGGAGGCGGTCACGCTTGTCGCCGGAGTTCCTTAGCCTCTCGGTCAGACGTCTCTTTCTAACCGAACTTGTAGGCCACCCCATACCCCCCTCGAGGTAACTTCCACCCGACGTTGCCAAAAGGACACCCCACTCGGCAAGCCCCACACTCGACACACGCCTCATAGCCCACTATAATATTGCCCTGAGGGTCTAGGCGATAGACCCCTGTCGGGCAAAACTGCAAGCAGGGTGGATAGGGACATCTGCGGCACACCTCAGGGTCCTTGATCCACAGATGAGCCTCTTCGTGGTCTACGTAATATTTCAACAACGCCAACCGGTCATCGATGTCAACCCGCGGCAGCCTGGCCCTTTCCTCGGCAATCATTTCCCGCATCAACTCTTTCTTTTTCATAGGAACATCGCCCTCGCGAAACTAAGTAGGTC
>CAZERB010000114.1:0-2034 GCA_964514645.1 uncultured Anaerolineales bacterium | reverse complement strand
GCCAGAAACTCGGCGGAGAAGTCGCCCTGGTGGTGGGCTTCCACCACTGCCTCCCCGGCCAATTTGCCCGAGATCATGGCCATATTGCTTCCCCCTTGGAGGGAGACCACGAAGCCAGCCGCATCTCCAGCCACTAACACCCCATTGCCGGCCAAAGCGGGCAGGTGGTCATAACCCCATTCAGGGATAAGATGAGCGCCGTACTCTAGCGACTTACCGCCTTCCAGATAGGGGTGCATCAGCCGATGGTTCTTGAAACGCTCCAAGAGCTCATAGGGGCGAAGTTGGTGAAGGACTAGATCTTCCAATATCACGGCTAGGCCCAGGGAGACGCTCTTGCGATTGGTGTAGAGGAAACTAGCGCCAGGCAGGCCCATATTTGCGTCCCCGAAGATTTGGACCGCCAACCCCTCCTCCGGCCCGCAGAGCCCAAACCGTTTCTCGATCTCCTCCTCGGGTAGGCCGATCACCTCCTTGACACCCAAGGCCACATATTCGGGCAAGAGGTCGGTTTTGGCTAACCCCAACTTCTGAGTTAAGAGGTTGTTGACCCCTTCAGCAACGATCACTATAGGCGCATACACATCTCCTTGCGGCCGATCGGTGGTTATACCTACTATCTCTCCCCTTCCACCGCGCAGGAAATCTGTCACCGTTGTCTTGCCGATGAGCAAGGCCCCCGTTTCGACCGCCTGCTCAGCGAACCAGGGGTCAAATCGAGCCCTTAACACCGTGTAGGAAACAGGATGACCTTCCAATTGCTCATTCCGATGAGTGAATCGCGTCATCGCACCCTTGGAGAAGAACCAGAAGCCGTGCTCGGTCACCGGCCGTTCCAACGGTGGCTCCCGATCCCAAAGGTCGGGCAAGAGATCTAGAAGGGCATGGCTATAAAGGGTGCCCCCGGAGAGGTTCTTAGCCCCCCCAAATCGACCCCGTTCGATGATGATCACCTTTAACCCCTGCCGAGCCATGGTCAAAGCCGCAGAGACGCCCGCCGGCCCTGCTCCCACAACCACCGCATCGTAAGTGAATCTAGCCATCGCTCGCTCCTTCCCCTTTCTTTGCCGCCTTAATCTGAGCGATCAACTCCGGGATCACCTCATAGAGATCGCCCACTAGGCCCAGGTCAGCGACCTGGAATATGGGAGCTTCTGGGTCGCTATTAATAGCCAAAACGAAATCCGAGGTTGCCATCCCCGCTTGGTGCTGCACAGCCCCAGAGATGCCCGCCGCAATGTAGAGCCTAGGGCGTACGGTTTTACCCGTTTGACCTATCTGGCAGTCGTAGCCGATCCATCCAGCATCCACGGCAGGCCGCGATGCACCAACCACGCCACCTAATAGATCCGCCAGTTCCTGGAGAAGGGTAAACCCCTCTGGGCCTCCCAAGCCCTGCCCTCCAGCGACAACTACATCAGCGTACTCAATGGCTACTTGAGGACCTTCCTTAGGGGAGACCAAGCGCAACAGTTTGACCGGCACTTCCTCCTCACTCATGCCCAAAGGTTCTCGCACTATCTCGCCCCTAGCGGTTGAGTTGGCTTCTGGGATGGGCAAGACGCGAGGACGAACGGTGGCCATCTGCGGCCTGTGTTTCCGGCAAAGTATGGTAGCCATCAGGTTGCCACCGAAGGCCGGACGGGTAGCAGCCAATATCTTCTTCTCCGGATCGATGGTCAACTCAGTGCAGTCCGCGGTCAAGCCAGTCTGGAGGGAGGTGGCGATGGCGCCAGCCAGATCGCGACCTAGAGTGGTAGCACCTATGAGAAAGATCTCAGGATGATACTTCCGGGCCAGCGATACTGCACCATGGGCATATGGTTTGTTACGATAGTCAGCCAGGGCCGGATCCTCGATCATATAGACGCGCTGGGCTCCGTATAAGAAGGCTTCGTGAGCGATCGGTTCCACTCCCTGGCCCAATAACACCCCCTCTACGACGCCGTCACCCAACTCTTGGGCCAGCCGATTCGCGGCTCCCATCAATTCCCAGGAGACGGGATGGGCTACTCCATGCTCTTGCTCGATGAA
>CAZERB010000113.1:0-4127 GCA_964514645.1 uncultured Anaerolineales bacterium | reverse complement strand
TACTAGGACTAACGCCCGCACTAAGCGTGGGCCCAGAAGGACGGTGGCCGGTCGTCGTCGGGCCCTGGCCAAGAAGTAAGAACTTCTCTTAGTTTTAGGCTTGTTCTATCTCATTGCTGGCTTGAAAGGAGATATAAATGGTGCGGAAGAGCGCAGGGCGGAAGGCGCGGGGGGAGAAGAGGAATGTACCTCACGCCCAGGCCCACATTCAAGCCTCTTTCAATAACACCGTCATCACCTTCACCGACCCCGCCGGCGAGGTGCTCTTTTGGGGTAGCGCGGGGACAGCGGGGTTCAAGGGCTCCCGCAAGAGCACGCCCTATGCTGCCCAGATGGCAGCCCAAGCCGCGGCTAAGCGGGCGATAGATTATGGGGTAAGAGAGGTAGATATCTTGGTCAAAGGGCCTGGCCCGGGACGGGAGGCAGCCATTCGCTCCTTGCAGGCCGCAGGGTTGAAAGTGACATCGATAACCGACGTAACCCCCATCCCCCATAACGGCTGTCGGCCTCCCAAGAAGCGGAGGGTCTAACCGAAGGGTTTCCTACTTTGGAGGTATGATGGCGAGATATAGAGGGCCAGTATGTAAGTTATGTCGTCGAGAGGGGGAGAAACTCTTCTTGAAGGGAGAACGGTGCTTCACGCCAAAGTGTGCCATGGAGCGACGGGCTTACCCAGCGGGCATGCACGGTAGGCGGAGCCAATTCCGGCGACGAGTATCGGAATATGGGACGCAGTTGCGGGAGAAACAGAAGGCTAAGCGGATCTATGGCATCTTGGAGAGACAGTTCCGCCGCTATTTCGAGGAGGCTGAGCGACGCCCGGGGCTCACCGGTCTCAACCTCCTGAAGATGCTCGAGACCAGGTTAGACAACGTCGTCTATCGCTTAGGCCTAGCCTCTTCCCGAGCCCAGGCTCGACAACTGGTGCGCCACGGCCATTTCAGCGTCAACGGGCGAAAAACAAACATTCCCTCCTACCTAGTTCGCCCTGGCGATGAGATAGCGGTGAGAGAGAGAGCCAGGGAAATGACCTACTTTCGAGATGTGGCCCAAAGGCTAGGAGAGAGGCCTCTTCCTGAATGGTTGAGTCTGGACGTGGAGAGCCTGTCGGCGCGGGTCTTGGCTTTTCCATCTAGGGATGATGTGGAGATACCTCTCTCGGAGCAGCTGATCGTGGAATATTATAGTAGGTAGTCCTCTCCAAAGGAGGTTGTAGTTTTGTTAGATCTAGTTCTTCCGAAAGTAGAGTGCGAGGCTTCTTCTAAGAACTACGGGAAGTTCGTTATCAGCCCACTGGAGACGGGATACGGTATCACTTTAGGCAATTCCCTAAGGAGGGTGCTTCTTTCTTCCTTGCCTGGAGCGGCGGTAACTTCTATCAAAGTGAACGGCATCCATCATGAGTTCTCTCCCATCCCCCATGTAAAAGAGGATACCATGGCCCTCATTTTGAACGTGAAGCAGATCAGGTTTAGGCTTCACACCGATGGCCCGGTGCGCCTCTATCTATCTAAGAGGGGAGAGGGGGTGCTTACTGCCGGAGATATAGAGTGTCCCAGTGATGTGGAGATCATCAACCCTGCTCTAAAACTGGCGACGCTCGATTCCGATGAGGCTCATCTGGAGATGGAGTTGGTGGTGGAACGGGGTCGGGGGTACTCCCCCACCGAGGATCGGGGGAGGTTACCCATCGGGGAGTTGCCGGTGGATGCCATCTTCAGCCCCGTGCGGAGGGTGGCGTGCAATGTGGGGCGTGTCCGCGTAGGTCCGGTGACCGATTTCGATGAATTGGTGATAGAGATATGGACCGATGGCAGCATCGAACCGGGGGAGGCGTTAAGCACGGCCGCCCAGATCCTGCTCCGCCACTTGGCCCTCATCGTCGATTACGGAGGCTTGGTGGTGGAGGGGGTGGAAGAGGTCGAAGAGGCGATCCCACCTCGGATCTACGAGATGCCGATAGAGGATCTGGATCTCTCGGTACGGGCCTTCAACTGCTTGAAGCGAGCGGGGCTCACTAAAGTAGGTGAGATCCTGGAGATGGTCCGGGAGGGGGACGAGGAGATGATGGCTATCCGGAACTTTGGCAAGAAGTCCCTCGATGAACTTAAGGCGGCGTTGGACGAGAAAGGGTTCTTGGCCCTTATTGAAGAGAAGGCCTCATGAGACATCGAGTGGCCGGCCGTCGGCTCAAGCGCTCCCAAGGACATAGGCGCGCCCTCTTCCGGAATCTCATCACCGATCTCTTTCGCCATGGAAAGATCCGCACCACCGAGGCCAAGGCCAAGGCTGTGCGAGGGGAAGCAGAGAGGCTGATAACCCTGGCCACACGAGGAGATCTCCACGCCCGGAGGCAGGTGTTGCGCACTATCATTGATGCCGAGGTAGTGAAAAGGCTCTTTGACGAGATCGCTCCTCGCTATCAAGAGCGGCCAGGGGGGTATACACGGCTGGTGAAAGTGGGGCCCCGCCTGGGGGACGCAGCGCCCATGGTGATTTTGGAGCTGGTCGAGTAGCAAAAATGCACCTTGGGGCGGTAGTGGAATACGATGGCACGCGGTACGCCGGCTTTCAGAGGCAGAGAAGGGAGATAACTGTTCAGGAGGAGATAGAAAAGGCTCTCGCCTCAGTGACGCAAGAGCAAAGTAGAATTGTGGGGGCGGGGCGGACGGACGCCGGCGTTCACGCCACCGGTCAGGTGATCAGCTTCTCTACCGATTGGAAGAGATCCCTTTCGAAATTAGAGAGGGGCCTAAACGCCCTTTTGCCCTTTGACATAGCCATCCTTGAACTCTCAGAAGTACCCTTGGATTTCCACGCTCGTAAGAGCGCCTTGAGTCGCAGATATCAGTACACTATTTTCAACCGACCCCTGCGCTCGCCCCTATCCCGGCTCTACGCCTATCACTGGGTAGGGGAGTTAGATATAGAGGCTATGAAGGAAGCCCTGGGATCGTTGATCGGAGTCCATGATTTCGCCTCGTTCGGCCGTGCCCGACCAGGTGGAAGCACGATGCGCCAGATGTTAGAGGTCGATTGCTGTAGAGAAGGAGACTATATCTATATCGATCTTGAGGCCAACGCCTTCTTGAAGCGAATGGTGCGCAGTATAGTGGGGACGTTGCTCCTTGTGGGGAGGGGAGAAGTGAGCCCCCAGGGGTTCAAAGAGGTCTTGGAGGCGCGGGATAGGAGCCAAGCGGGAGATCCCCTCCCCGCCCATGGGCTTTGCCTCACTAAGGTGAACTATCCTGGGCGGTATGCGATATGAAGAGTTATGGTACAAAGCCAGAAGATATAGAACGCCGCTGGTATGTTGTAGATGCAGAAGGGAAGATCTTAGGGCGATTGGCCTCGGAGGTGGCTAAGATCCTGCGAGGCAAACATAAGCCCTACTATGCCCCCCATCTCGATACCGGCGATTACGTGATAGTGATAAACGCGGCCAAGATCCGGGTCACGGGCAAGAAACTGGATGACAAAATCTACTACCGCCATTCCGGCTACCCCGATGGACTGCGGAGCACCACCTTGGCGGAGACGCTCAAGAAGCGCCCTACCCGGGTCATCCGTCTCGCGGTCTGGGGGATGCTGCCTCATAACCGTTTGGGAAGGGCCATGATGAGGAAACTGAAGGTCTACGAGGGGGAGAGCCACCCTCACCAGGCCCAGACCCCCCAGCCTTTGGAGTTTTAGGAGGCGTTATGGCAGAGGACTATTACTACGGAAGCGGCGGACGGAAGGAGACGACGGCCCAGGTCAGGCTCTATCCAGGGGGGAACGGCATTATCGTCAACGAGAAGCCGGCGGAGGAGTATTTCTCCCGGGAGATAGACCTCTTTCATCTGAAGGAGCCGTTGGTGGTCACGGGTATGGAAGGCAAGTTCCGTATTACGGTGCGAGTGCGGGGCGGCGGCATCAGCGGCCAAGCGGAGGCTATCCGTCATGGGATAGCCCGGGCCTTGCTGCAGGCTGACCCCGAACTCCGGCCAACCCTGCGGAAGGGGGGCTTCCTGACCCGAGACTCTCGAGTGAAGGAGAGGAAGACCCCGGGCCTCAAGAGGGCCCGCAAGGCTCCTCAATACACCAAGCGGTAGATACGACTTCTTTGGGAAAGAGGGTGAGCCACT
>CAZERB010000112.1:0-4147 GCA_964514645.1 uncultured Anaerolineales bacterium | reverse complement strand
TCACGAGGCAGATAAGTAGGGACGAAAAAGGTGAAGTTGACCTGGCTTTGGATAGACGCTCCCATATCTTCCCCTTCCAAAGTGGGAGTGGGCATCACTTGAGGCCTATCATCGATGACCGTTGTGGCGGGCGGGATTTGGAAGGTAAATAAGTCATCGGGGAATTCGATATTGTATTGAATATTGGTGCAGCTGCGGTAGTCATAGAGTTCCCCCTCGGTGGTGTACTGCTCATATCTGAGCTCGAAGAGAGTTTCTTTATCCAGCCACCATTTGACCAAGCCCTCGATCTCATACGGATCGGAGGAACTGACGGCTCGTGTAAAAGTCGGCTGCAGCTCCAACAAGTAAGCCTGTCGCCCCGCTACCATCTCCGTACCCAGCAGAGTAGCAATGTAATATTTGCCCCCTCCCAGAGTCTCCGCCAATCCGCTTGTCGGGGGCTGGTTAGGCAGAAGCTCTGGGTCGGCTTCTCGGATGGTGACAGAGTTATATAGGGGCACATAGTCCCAGGCGGTAAGACCGTCGGTCACGAAGAGATGTCCGCTCTCAGGGTCAGCGGGGTCAACATGATAAGACTCTTGACGGAATTTATCCGGAGATTTAAACCAGACATGCCTCTTAAATCCACCTTTAGTTTCTAGGAAGGCTTCATAACTGTGGACTCCTACCGCCAGCGGACTGGTCACCCCTTGCAGGCGTTCTAGGATTTCCTGGGCGCTAACTGTCTCGGTGGGTTGCAACCCGGGGCAGGTTAAGGCAAAGAAAACGGCGAGCACCGCTGCCGCAGCCACCGCCGCGAATAGATATCTCCTTTCCATTAAGCGCAATGATAACGAAGGCCGGCGAGGCTTCGCTAACCTTTTAGAAACCCTCTCCCAGAGGTCTCTTGGCGCCTGTAGGTCAACTGTCTCCACACGGTAGTAATCTCGGAGCATTCGCTCCAATTCTTTCTCCGCGAAATCACTCATGGTACCCCCCTAACCCTCCACCCGACGACAACCGCTGCCGGAGGCGCTGCATCGCTCTATGCAGCCTCGATTTCACCGTGCCCTCTGGCAAGGATAAAACCTGGGCGATTTCTGGCACAGTCAGTTCGGCGAAATAGCGCAACATGATCACCGACCGTTGATCCTCCTCCAAAGAGGCGATGGCTTCGCGGACCAGTTGACGTGACTCCCCAGAAGCCACCGTCTCATCGGCAGAGGGGGCATCGGTAGCCACCCTTTTTGCCTCCACCCTCTCCAAGGGGATCGTAGGCTCAACTCTGCGTCTCTTCTCCATTCGGCAGCGGTTCACCACGATCTTGAGAAACCAAGGCTTAAAGGGATAGCCTACCTTGAACCCTTTGATGCCCCGCCAAGCATCGAGGAGGCCGTCCTGTATGATCTCTTCTGCCAGTTGGCGGTCGTTCGTCATCAGATAAGCCATCCGATAGGCTAGGTCCCCATACCCCTCCACTAACCATCGGAACGCCTCGCTCTCTCCCTTTTGGCAACGTTTTATTATCTCGTCTTCCATGAAAAGCGGTCCCGGACGCTACAAGCGCTCCTAAACTATTAACTATATATGCTTGTCCTGCCCAAATCGTTCCCTAAGGGGAAAGTCCATCGATGAGCTTGAGAAAACAAGGGGTGGAAATTACATAGCCTGCGCGGAGAAAGGTTGAAGAAGAGTTCAATGCCAAGACAATGAGAAATCCAAGAGGTGCCTGTCCGAACTCTAGGGCGAATAGAGCTCAGCCTTTAGCCTTTACCTTCTCCCTGAACCTGTCGAGGTCGATGATGAATCTGATATGCGTCCCTTCCCCTACCTTCTCCCGCTCGTCGAAGGCCTCCACCTTGAAAGTGAGCCTTCGCCCCTCGACCTCCACCAGTTCGGAGCAAACCGTTACCTCTATCCCCTGGGGTGTAGCCGCTAGATGGCGCACTCGGATCTCGCTCCCCACGGTAGCCTGGCCAGGGGGCAAGAGATGATCCACAGCCTTCACGCTGGCCTTCTCCATGAGGGCAATCATCCTGGGCGTGGCCAAGACGGCTACATTACCACTCCCCAGATGCTGAGCGGTATCTTCTTCCCTGACCATCAGCCTTGCCTCTCCCCTGAGGCCAGGGTTAAGCCCTTCTTTGACCATGGTTAGAAACTCCTCTCCTTGTTGACCAGCGAAAAAAGAGCCGAGGCTCTTGGCTCGGCTCCTCTATCGCATACAGATTGTATCAGGCTGGTACCCCCGAAAGGACACGCTCCAATTCTTCCCCTTCCAGGGTTTCCACCTCCATCAATTTCTTGGCTAGTCGGACCAAGGTATCCTTGTGCTGGGTGAGGACGCTCCTGGCCTTCTCGTGCGCCTCGCTGATGATGCGGCGGATCTCCTCGTCGATGACCTGGGCCACCTCCTCACTATAGTTCCGCTGCTCACCGATCTCCCGTCCCAAGAAGACCAACTCCTCCTTCCGCCCGAAGGTGAGCGGCCCCAGCCTCTCGCTCATTCCATACTCGGTGACCATCTGTCGGGCTAACTTCGTGGCTCGCTCCAGATCGCTCGCCGCGCCGGTGGTCACATCGTTGAAGATCAGTTCCTCCGCCGCTCGTCCCCCCAGAAGGCCAGCCAATTCATCCTCGAATTTGGAGCGGGCCATCAGATACCGGTCATCTTCGGGAAGGGGCATAGTGTAGCCCAAAGCCATCCCCCGGGAGATGATGGAAATCTTGTGCACCGGGTCGCAATTGGGTAGCATCTTCATCACCAAAGCATGGCCCGCTTCGTGATGGGCTATAATATTCCGTTCCTCATCGAGGATGAGGCGACTCTTTCTCTCTGGCCCGGCGATCACCCTCTCGATCGCCTCCTGCATCTCCTCCATACCGATAGCCTTCTTATCGCGGCGAGCGGCGAGGATAGCCGACTCGTTCACCAAGTTCTCTATATCGGCTCCGGAGAAGCCGGGGGTCTGCTTAGCCACAACGTCCAGATTCACCCCCTCGGCCAGAGGCTTCCCCCGAACATGGATATCCAGGATGGCGCGGCGACCCCTCATATCCGGCCGATCCAAGACCACCCGCCTATCGAAACGGCCAGGGCGCAGAAGCGCTGGGTCCAGGATATCCGGTCGGTTGGTGGCGGCGATGACGATGACATTGGTATCGGTGTCGAAGCCATCCATCTCCACCAGGATCTGGTTGAGTGTCTGCTCCCTCTCATCGTGGCTGCCACCCAAGCCAGCGCCTCGATGGCGTCCCACGGCGTCTATCTCGTCCACGAAGACGATACAAGGGCAGTTCCGCTTCGCCTGATCGAAGAGGTCCCTCACCCTAGAGGCGCCAACCCCCACAAACATCTCCACAAACTCGGAGCCCGAGATGGAGAAGAAAGGAACGCTCGCTTCCCCGGCTACCGCACGGGCCATGAGGGTCTTGCCGCACCCTGGAGGCCCCACCATCAGTACCCCCTTGGGGATGCGAGCCCCTAGAGCGATGAACTTTTCCGGCTCCTTGAGGAACTCCACCACCTCCTGGAGTTCCTGCTTCGCCTCCTCCACCCCCGCCACATCGGCGAAGGTGACGGTGGGCTTATCGCTACTGAACAGGCGGGCTCGGCTCTTACCGAACGATAAGGCCTGGCTGTTGCCGCTTTGGGCCTGGCGCATCATAAAGAGAAGGAATCCACCCAAGAAGATGAATGGAAGCAGAGAGACCAAGATACCAATCCAATTGCCCAATTCGCTGGGCTCCTTAAACTGGAGGGAGATGTTGCTTAACTGATTTTCCGTTACCCCCAGATTCCTGAGTACCTGGGTGATATCCGAGGCTTGGTCCTTATTGGAGCGTACCTTCTCCCCAGAGGCAAGGGTTACCGTCAGTTCGTCACCCGAGACGACGATCTCCCTTATGTTACCTTTCTTGGCCTCCTGGGCCACCTCATTTAAGGGAACGGTGCTCAAACCCTCAGGACTATAGAAAACGTTGAAGAAAAGAGCCCCCACCGCGACGATGATGAGGAGATAGACCAACCCATTTTTGAACCACCTAGAACCCACGCCTTCCTCCCTACCACACTCCCTATACCCAAGAACTTCTTAAATTCGCCCTCTCCAATTAACATTATACACCAAAAAGCAAGAAGAGGGCAAGTCCATAGTTAGTACTA
>CAZERB010000111.1:0-4199 GCA_964514645.1 uncultured Anaerolineales bacterium | reverse complement strand
CAATACTCGATTTCACGGACGAAGGAAAGCTCATCGATCACCTCGTCGAAGGGGCGCTGATAGTCCAAAGGGCAATTGACAGCATCGAAGACTTCCCCATGGATCTACGTAACCGCCTCCGCCATGGCCAAGATGTTCTGAGGGGGGACATCGGCCTGGATGTTGTTGGCTGCGCTCAACACATATCCTCCCCCCTTGCCCAGACAGGCGATGGTCTCCTGGGTAGCAGCGGCGACCTCTGCTGGGCTTGCATAGGGCAAGAGCTGCTGGACATCGATCCCGCCCCAAAAGCATAAATCCTGGCCGAATTGCTCCTTCAGGCGTTGGATATCCATTCCCCGGGCCGTGGTCTGGATGGGGTTCAGGATGTCCAAGCCGATATCGATGAAATCCCAAATCAGAGGATAAACGGCCCCACAAGTATGATAGAGGATCTTGGCCTCGCTACGCTTTTTGATGAATTCGAACAACCTAGCCTGACGGGGCTTTAAGAACTTCCTATATAGTTCCGGGGAGATCATGGTCTGATCTTGGAAGCCGACGTCATCGGCGTAGAGGACCACATCGATATTATCACCTATGGCGTGCAGCATCCGTCCGATGATAGAAAGATGGGTCTCTAACACGCGGTCCATGATCGCCTCGGCCAGGGAGGGCTCCAACAGTAGGTCCATCAACCAGGCCTCATAGCCGCGCATGAACTGGGATTGATGAACGAAACCCACCGGCAGGCTGAGGATGAGGGCGTAGTCAGTCCCCTGGCGGACCTCCTGGGCCTCCTCAGCCAACCCTCGCAGGTAACCGGGGTCATCGGGATCCGGCCAGGGAAAGGAGTCAAGATCTGCCAGGCTTATCTCGCCGGCCAAGGGAGCCTCGACCACATAGTAGTGGCCTCCCTCTGGCTTGCGGCGCACCACCCCCCACTCATCGCGGTATGAGCCATCGGGGTAGATGACCTCTGCTCCTTCTGGGGCGCGAGGCAATAGGGGATAGGTATCGATACCCAACCGCTGGCGCACCTTTTCCTCCACCTCGGCGATCTGTGAGCGACGACTAGCGACCACCGTCTCGGTTTGGATCCCCAGATGCTCCTTGAGCGCCTCATAAGCGGCCACGTTGATCCCTGTAGCGAAACTCCCACCGATATCGATGGGGACTCGGTCAGGCTCTCGATGATTGAGCGCGCTCAACACTCGCTCCCTTGGGGCCATCATCTTCATCTGACTATCCAGTGGTGAAATAACCGAAAAGCGCTGACCCCAAACATGAAGCCCGGGCAGCGTCTTGTCTCCTCTCACCCTTCAAGAGGGGCTACCACCGAGGTATGCTCCAGCCGCCGTCCATCTTGATGGTCTCACCAGTCACCGAATCGAAGATGGGTGAGCAGATAAGGACCATCATCCGTGCGATCTCCCGCCGTGTCACCAGCCGGCCCGTGGGGGTGTGTTTGATGGCTCGCTCCACGAAGGTGGGGTCGAACTCCGAGATGGCTGGAGCGCTCTCGGCGATCTGGCCGGGGGAGATGGCGTTGACGGTGATGGCTGACCCCAGTTCCAGGGCCAGCGATTGAGTCAAGAAGCGGACGGCGGATTTGGCCAGCCCGTATACGGAATGGTTGCGGATATCAGCCGAGCCAGCCGAGACGTTGATGATCCGACCCCAGCCCTTCTCCATCATGCCCGGTGCCACCAACCGGGTGAGCACGTAGATCGCTTTGAGGTTGGCGTCCATCACTCTGGTCCACTCCTCTTCCGGCAGCTCTTTGAAGGGGGCCATGGCGAAAGGGCCCACACCGTTGATCAGGATATCGATGATGCCCAAGGCCTCGGTCACCCGGACCACCATCTGCTCCACCTGGTCGCGGCGGGATACATCAGCCATGAAGATCGCCGCTTTGCCACCCTTCCCTTTGATGGCCTCAGCCATCTTCTGAACCTCCTTCTTGGCGGTTGCATCGTTGAGGGCTACGGCCGCGCCAGCGGCAGCGAACTCGGTGGCGACGACGGCTGGCAGATTTCGTGCTGCCCCGGTGACTAGAGCCACGTGACCCTCCAGGGATAGATCGTAGGTTAAGGCCATGGGTACCTCCTATCGACTTCACTTACTGACGCGCTCCACGGGGGGGCGTTGAGCAGCTCTCCCATCGCTGTGACCACTTTCGATGCAGCCGACCCCATCGGCGGTTTAGCCATGGCATCGCCTAGGAGCCGGCCGCTTCTTGCGATCGCTTGTGCAAAAACCTGTAGCGGGGCAAGAGGTCCGGATAGATGGCATAGCCGGTGACGTGGGGCGAGGTGACCACCATCCAATGAGGTTGGTAGAGGAGCGCCCAGGGCGCTTCCTCGACGATGATCCGCTGCGCTTCGTGGCTAATCATCTGCCGTTGATGGAGATCGGTCTCGTGCATTCCCCTTTCGATCAATTCATCTACCCGCGCGTTGTGGTAGTTGGCTAGGTTCTTAGGCGCATCTCCTTTTAGGTTCCATAGGAGGTGGTAGATCGGATCGTTGACCCACGATAAGGTCTCGAAGATGGCCAGCGGGAACTCCTTCAGGCGAGCGTAATATTCGGCGTCACTGACCTTCACCAATTCGACTTGCACGCCGATGAGTTGCAAAGCCCGTTGGATCACCTCAGCAGAGAGTCTCTCATCGGCCCGGGGACGACGAACGATGAGGCTCGTGGTAAAGCCTTGGCCATAACCCGCTTCCCCAAGGAGTTGCCGCGCCCGCTCCCAATCCGTATCGTAGAGCCAGGAACCCCCCTCATGGGTGGGCATCCCCTTAGGGACAGGACTGGTGAGCGGCTGGCAATAGCCAGCCATCACCTCCTCTTGGAGTTGGCGATAGGGGATCGCATAGGAGATGGCTTGCCGCACGCGCAGGTCGTCGAAAGGGGCAATGGTGGTATTCATGCTCATCACCTTGCAGATAGTGGTGGGGAAAGAGAGAACTACAAGGTCAGGATCGTCCTCCAATGGTGCTAGGTCCTGGGGTTGCAAACCGATCAGAACGTCGATGCGGCCGCGTTTGAGCGCCTCGAGCCGCTCCTCAGCAGAGGGTATAACCTTGAGTACCACTCCATCGTTCTTTACCGCCCCTGGTTGCCAATAGTAGGGGTTCCGCTCGAAGACGTACTCCACCCCGGGCTTGCTCTGGCTCAAAAGGTAGGGGCCGGTACCCAGAGCATGGGCACGGTACCAACCCGAGCCCCAAGGGTCATCGGAGGTAGCGTGCATCCTGGTGGTTTCTGGGTCGAGCACGGAGAAAGATTGTAAGGGCACTATCTCCCAAAGGAGGAGTGTGGGGTGAGCAAGGTGTAACTCCAAGGTGTAGTCATCGAGGAGAAGAATCTGCTCCGGCTGGGTGATGGTGAGCGTCTCCATCAGGGGACGCAAGTATCCTGGGCCAAGGAGAGCACGTTCCAGAGTGAACTTGATGGAGGGGGCTAGACAGAGAGCGCCGTTGCTAAAGCGCACGCCGCGGCGCAGGTATAGCGTGAGGGTCGTACCATCCTCAGAGAGTTCGTAGTTCTCTATAACCTCCCCCACTACATCTTGAGAGGTAGCCCTCCAAGTGTCTCCAGGGCCAGGCCGAGCCTCGAGATCGAAGAGCCCGTTGTATAGGTTCTCTACCGCTTCGTAACCGGCGTCGGACTTGAAATTCTGTGGGTCTAGGTCGTTGATATCGCTGTCACGACTGACGACGATCTTTTCCATCATTTCCGGTATCGCTTCACCCACCGATGACAGGCCACCAGGTGGCCGTCGCCAGCATCGTAGAGCCGTGGCAACTCTCGAGGACAGAGGGGTTCTGCGTCAGGGCAGCGCTCATGAAAGACACAACCCTGGGGCAGATCCAAAAGGCTGGGGGGCTCTCCCGTCAACAAGATGCGCCGTCTCCGCACGCGAGGGTCCGGTATGGGGATGGCCGAAAGGAGAGCCTGCGTGTAGTGGTGGAGAGGGCTGTCAAAGATCCTACCTACCGGCCCGGCCTCCACGATACGCCCCAAGTACATCACCAACACTCGATTGCATAGGTTTCGCACCGCGCTCAGGTCGTGGGAGATGAAGAGATAGGTCATCCCTAACTCCTCTTGGAGCCGCTTAAGGAGGCCGATGATATGGATGCGGATGGACATGTCTAACGAGGAGGTGGGCTCATCCAGAGCCACAAACTGGGGCTCGGTGATAATGGCTC
>CAZERB010000110.1:0-4222 GCA_964514645.1 uncultured Anaerolineales bacterium | reverse complement strand
GCGATGATCTCTTGGACTCGTTGGCGAGCCCGTTCCACTATGCTCTTTCCGCCGTCGTTCTCCCAGGCGTGTCGGGTGTGGCGGTTTATGACCGAAGAAGGGATGAACTGCTCCCGGCGGAACCATTTTCGGGTATGCTTAGTGCCCAAAAAACTGCCCTGATGGCCTACCTCTCGCATCAACTCTAAGGGGATCATTTCTTGTCGCGTGGCGACGCCTTCTATTAGGCGGCGGGCCATGCCGATGATCTCATTGTCGATGACCAATTTTTCCTCGCTCTGGCAACTCTCGAACTCCAGCATCCCGGCCCCAGAGATCATATTCACCCTGGCCATGGCGCCCAGGAAGGTCCCCAGGGCAGATTCTAGCCCTGCTTGTCCATCTAGGATTTTGGCGTCGCTCATCCCCAGGTAGGCGTGGGTGGGCAGGCCCAAGTGCTTTCCGATCTCTGTATAGGCGCAATCGATCATGATAGTCTCGATGGCGGCCATGGGGGTGGTGCCGTGACGCATGTCGAAGATAGCGGGCGAGCCACCGTAGACGATGGGAGCCCCGGGGTTCGTCAATTGATGGATAACCACTCCGCTCAAGTTCTCTGCCGTATGTTGGGCTAAGGCACCCACCAAGGTGGCCGGCGCTGTGGCCCCGGCCAGAGGCATAGAAACCAGTTCCGCAGGCAACCCGTAGCGAGCACAATCCACTAGATTCTGGCAAGTGATCTCGCTCCAGAGGAGAGGAGGCGAAGGGCAAACGTCGAAGACAGCCAGAGGTCTTTTCCTGAGAGATTCCGCGCTCCCGGCCACAACCACAAGCATCTCATACATGAGAGGGAGGGTCTCTATGGCGAAAGCCCCGGTGACCACCGGCTTGCGGGAATATTTAAGGACGAGATAGAGGCGGTAGAGATCGGCGATCTCCCCGGGTACATCGGAGCAGACTAGAGCGGTGCTGACGGCATCCAACTGCTCCAGCCCCTCGGCCAATTTGAGATGCCTCACCAGATCAACGGTGACCGGTCGTCTCACTCGCCCGGTTTGGGAATCGAGGATAAAGATGGCGGCGGAGCCGGGGTCGAATTGGAGATGGTCGCCACTGTACTCGACGGTGACCTCTCCCTCAGCGTTATAGAGGTTGAAGCCTTCGGGAGCCGTATCCAGAGCCTCTTGGACTAGACGAGCGGGGATGTGAGCGACTCTCCTCTTTTGGTCCACTTGGGCTCCGCTCTGAGCCAATATCTCTAGGGCTTCAGGGGCGTAGACCATAACCCCAGGCTCCCAGAGGAGTTGATGGGCCTGGTCGATGATCCGTTCGAGCGATAGTTTATCTAATAACTGTAGTCTAGGTAGGTTCATGAATAGATCTCCCCTTGACGATGCTTCTCGATTATACCACAATATGATTAGATGGTTGACTTAGAACTTTTGTTCTGATATTATATGGATAAGGCTCTTGCATTAGTTGCAATTTTCTTTCTATTGTAATAAACTAATTTTAAGATGTATCTCGAGAGGGGAAAGGAGTCTCCAAATGGAGAAGGAGGCGGAGGCTGGAGCGTTAGAGGTAGCGCTCTCTCAGATAAGGAAACGGTACGGCGATGGAGCGATCATGAAGTTGGGTAGTGCGCGAGGGATGGACGTGGAGGCTATCTCCACCGGCTCTTTGGGCCTGGATATCGCCCTGGGTATCGGCGGCATCCCCAGAGGTCGCATCACCGAGATATATGGGCCCGAGATGTCGGGCAAGACTACCCTCTGCTATCATATCATCGCTGAGGCTCAGGAGGCTGGAGGTGTGGCGGCGTTCATAGACACGGAGCATGCTATGGACCCGGGGTATGCTGCCAAATGTGGCGTGGATGTCGAGAGCCTCTATATATCCCAACCCGATGACGCGGAGCAGGCTTTAGAGATCACCGAGGCTTTGGTACGGAGCGGGGCCGTAGATGTGGTGGTTATCGACTCCGTGGCTGCCCTTGTCCCTCGGGCGGAGATAGAGGGGGACATGGGGGAGCCCCATATGGGGCTACAGGCGCGCTTGATGTCCCAGGCTCTCAGGAAACTGGCCGGGGCTATCAAGCGCTCCAATACGGCAGTGGTCTTCACCAATCAACTGCGGATGAAGATCGGCGTCTTATTTGGCAACCCGGAGACCACACCAGGAGGGCGGGCCCTGAAATTCTATTCCGCTGTTCGCCTCGATATGCGGCGAGTGGAGTCTATAAAGGAAGGAACCAACGTAGTCGGGAACCGGACCACGGTCTGGGTGAAGAAGAATAAAGTAGCCCCTCCCTTCAAGAAAGCAGAATTTGACATAATGTATGACGAAGGGATCTCAAGGGAAGGCGACCTCTTAGATGTGGGGACGGAGATGGGGATCATCGAGAAGAAAGGTTCCTATTACTCCTATGGTGAGATGCGGTTAGGACAGGGGAGGGAGAACGCCAAAGAGTTTCTCAGGGAGAACCCTTCGTTGGCCGATGAGATCGCGAGCCGCATCCGTGTGGGGGCTGGTTTCATGGAGAAGCCGGCCGCGGAACCGGGTGCAGAAGCGGTCGAGGAAGAGGCCACAGCGACTTAGCGAATTTGCCGATCCTCCTAGCGAAGGGCTAGGGCGAAGGAAAGCGATAACCGTATCAGCCTCTTAGAAGAGCGTAAGAGAGTTGTCCTAGATTAGGCGCATTCGAAGAGGTTCAATAAGTATTCTTTTACTTTTCCCCTTCGCGGGCTGTTATTGGCAAATTCGATAGCTGTGGCTCGGAGGCTGCAGCTATTTTGTTGAGATGGAAGGCAAAATCACGGCTTTGAGGGAGCAGAAAAGGAACAAGGATCGGGTTAACGTCTATCTGGACGGAGAGTATGCCTTCAGTCTGGGGGCTCAGTTAGCGGCTGAACTACAAGAGGGTAGTTTTATATCGGCTGCGGAACTGCACGAACTTCAAAGACGGGACTCTTTTGCTAATGCTTACAAGAGGGCCCTCGATTATTTAGCCTATCGGCCTCGGAGTCGGAACGAACTTAGCGATTACTTGCGGGGGAAAAGGGTGCCTGAGAGGATCATAGAGGAGGTCCTGGGAGGCCTGGCCCGAGAGGAACTGGTTGATGATCTAGCCTTTGCTCAATATTGGGTGGAGAACCGCGAGAGGTTTAGGCCTCGCAGTCGGGCCTTGCTCTCTTACGAGTTGCGCCGCAAGGGGCTCGATGAGGAGGTGATCTCCGAGGCCTTAATCGCCGTCGATGAGGAGGAGAGCGCCCGTAGGGCGGCTCATCAACGAGCCTCCAGATACATCCGCCTGGACGAGAAATCTTTCCGCCAAAAGATGGGTCAGTTTCTGCGGCGTCGCGGATTCACCTATCGTTTGATTCAAGAGGCAGTAGATTCCCTCTTGCAACAGCGGAGAGGCGACTAGGAGGCTAAGACTCTCCATCAGGAGTTCATCTTAGAGGGGGTGTTTGAGATATGTTTCAATTGGATGTGGCTAATTTGGTTACCTTTCTAGCGGTAGCGATAGTGGGGTTTGCCATCGGCTATCTGGCCAAGCAGTATCTAGGTGCTAGCCGCCTCAGGTCTGCCGAGGCTAAGGCGAACAGGCTTCTCGCTGATGCCCAGACTAAGCAAAAAGAGATCATTCTCCAAGCTCAGGAGGAGGCACTTCGCATCCGCCATCAAGCAGAGGAAGAGAACCGGCGAAGGCGAACCGACCTCCGGAAGCAGGAAGAGCGGCTACAACGGAGGCAGGAGAGCCTGGAACGCCGCCTGGAGCCCATAGAAGCCAAGGAGAGGCAACTGGAGGCCTGGGAAAGGGAGCTCTCGCGCCGACGAGAGGAGTTTAAAGAACTGCGCCATAAGCAGATCCAAGAATTAGAGAAAGTCTCCTCCATGACCCGCGAGGAGGCGAAGGAGGCTCTCCTACAAGCCATTGAAAATGAAGTGCGCCAGGATGCGGCACGGGTGATACGGGAGGTGGAGCAAGAGACGAAGGAGGAAGCAGACCGACTGGGTCGGAAGATCATCACTTTGGCCATCCAAAGGTACGCTTCCGACCAAGTGGCGGAGACCACCGTCTCTATCGTCCCTCTTCCCAGCGATGAGATGAAAGGGCGGATCATCGGGCGTGGGGGGCGGAATATCCGCGCTTTAGAGAACGCCATGGGGGTTGATCTAGTGGTCGACGATACCCCAGAAGCGGTCACCATCTCCAGTTTCGATCCCGTGCGGAGGGAGA
>CAZERB010000109.1:0-4238 GCA_964514645.1 uncultured Anaerolineales bacterium | reverse complement strand
GCAGCGGGAGGCGATAACTACCACCAGGCCCCTCCTGATCGCCTCCTTGATGGAAGGCATCCACCAGGGAGGCACTCGGCCTCCCCCCAAGGCCTCTATCACCGCCCCATCGGCGCGCCGCTCTATAGCCTGGCTTAGGAACCTCTCATCTAACCCCACCGCCAACTTCATGAGGGGGACGTCGGCGGCCAACCTCTGGCAAGGGATATGCTCTCTTTTCACCCTTTTACCGATGACCACTCGGTCTCCATCCACCCGGCCCAAGGGACCCCAGAAAGGGGATTGAAAGGTATTCAGGGCTTGGGTATGAGTCTTGGTTACGTAGCGAGCGGCGTGTACTTCGTCGTTCATAACCACCAAAGCGCCGAGATCTCGTGCTTCGGACGAGGCGGCGACCCGAATGGCGGCCTTGAGGTTGGCTATACCATCATAGCCTACCTGGGAGGCGTTGCGCATCGCTCCGGTGAGGACGATCGGTTTCTCAGTATCGACCACTAAGTCCAAAAGATAGGCTGTCTCCTCCATAACGTCCGTTCCGTGGGTGATGACTACGCCTATCACCTCGTCGGCAGCCATTATTTCCTTCACCCGCTGCGATAGTTTGAAGATGAAGTCTGTGGTCATGTGGGCGCTGGGGAGGTTACAGAACTCCTCCGTCTCTAAGGGGCAGATGTCGGGGGGTAGGAGGCTCTTAAGATCCTGGGCGGTTAAAGCGGGGAGTGCACCAGCGCCTTTCTTCTCTTTCATAGCGATGGTGCCACCGGTGGTCACGATCTTGACGACCCCCATACTATTCCTCCTGGAAGCAGATTAGGTTTCTACATCCTCTAGCCGCAAGGAGATGACCTGCGAGGCACTATCCTCCCCAAGGGAGAGGCCGTAGATGGTGTCCGCGGCTTCGATTGTGTTCCGGTTGTGAGTGATGATTATGATCTGAGTCCCTTGGCCCAGGGCTTTGAGGGAGTCCCGAAAGCGCCCGATATTGATCTCGTCCAGGGTGGCATCCACCTCGTCTAAAAAGCAGAAGGGGGTGGCGGTGGCTTTCAAGATAGCGAATATGAGAGCCACGCCGGTGAGGGCCCTCTCCCCGCCGGAGAGGAGGTCGATGCTCTGTCGCCTCTTTCCTGGGGGCTGGGCAACGATCTCCACCCCCGTCTGGGAGGGGTTTTGGGGGTCGGTGAGAAGCAAGTTTGCCCGGCCTCCGTTGAAAAGGGCGGTGAAGTAGTTGCTGAATTCTTTGGCTATGGCAGAGAAGGTCCCATGGAACCGCTCCTCCATGAGGCGGTTCAATTCGGCGATCATCTGGCGTAGAGATCGACTGGCTTTCTCTAGGTCTTCTGCCTGAGAAGTGAGGAAATCGTGGCGGCTCTTGATCTTCTCGTAGTCGGCTAGCGCTTCTAGATTCACCGGGCCTATCTTACGGAGCCTGCGCTTCAGCCTCCTTATCTTCTTCTCTAGCCCCTGAGGTATCTGGGAGATAGAAGGTAGGGAAACCAGGCGAGCCTCCATATCCAGGGTTAATTGCTTGGGTAAAGGTGGCATTAGGAGATCTTCTAGGTCGGTCTCGATCTGTCCTTGCAAGGCGGCGAGCCTATCTTTCGACCTCTCTACCTCTGATACGGCTTGGCTGTGCTCCACCTCACAGCGGTGGAGATCGTCGCGGAGATGGGCCTCCTCCCTCTCCTGGCGGCGTCGTTTTCCCTCCAGAGAGGCCAACTCTTCCTCCGCTGGTTCGATGAGGCCTTGAAGAGTAGTCAAGCCAGTTGACAACTCCTGAGCCTGAGCCTCTAGCGCCTTGAGTTCCTCGGTCAGGGTTTCGATCTCCTGGGCGAGTTCCCTCTTTCGGCCTTCCTTGGCCTCTATCTGGCCCTGCAGTTGTTCCAGGTTCTCCTTCCTCTCCTTGAGCAGCGCTAGATGGGCCATTGATTCTTCCCCTTCGGCCCCCCAGGTGGCCATCCGTTCCTGGAGTCTCGCCAGTGCCAGAAGGGTATCCTTCTCCTGGGTCTCTGACCGTTCCACTTGAAGTGAGAGGTCAGCAAGGGAAATCTTGATCTTGTCCAACTCCTCTCCCGCTTTGGTCTCGATGGTTTGCCGCCATTCCACTTCTTGGAGGAGCCTCTCCAAACGCTTCTTGTGCTCCGAGAGATCGCCTTCCTTGGCTCCTAGGTGCTTTCCCACTTCCTGTTCTCTCTTCTCCAGGCTTTGCATCTCCGATAGTAGCCTATCGTGTCGCTCTTTCTCCCTGATCAATTGCTCTTGGATGTGCGGCTTCTCCTCTTCCAGGGAGGCCATCTCCCGCTCTAGGGCCCGTTCGAGCCCTTCGAACTGGGGGGTGCCGGTGATGAGGGCTCCCTGGGGGGTTATGAGTTCGCCCTCCAGAGTCACGAACTGGAAACCGCTTGTATCTTCCTGATGAACTCTCTTGGCGGTGGCGAGGTCTTCAACGATGAGGGTATAGCCCAGAAGGGCCTGGAGGAGGTCGCGGAAATGGTGTGCGCTCTTTACCTGGTCGGAGGCTAGGCCCAGGATGCCCGGACCGCGGGGAGGAGGGGGTGTCCGGGTGGCTTTTATGCTATCCAGGGGAAAAAGGATGGGCCGCTCCTCCATGAGCCTCTCCGCATCCTTCCAACTCCGAACCACTAGGCCTTCCATAAACGGCCCCAGGGCCGCCTGAAGGGCGACTTCTAAGGAGGGAGGCACTTCGATTAGGCTGGCCAGGGTGCCCAAGATGCCTTCATGGCTGACTGCTTTGGCCTCAGGCCGCCGGGAGAGACCTCGCCGCATCTTGCTCAAAACCTGGTAGCGAGCCTCCACCTCTTCCCCCTGGCCTTGGAGCCTGTTTTGCCGCAGAAGAGAGGTCTCGAGAACAGCCCCTTGTCTCTCTCGCTTCTCAGCGAGAGCCCTCCTCTCCACATCTAAGGTCTCTTTTTCCCTCTCCAGTTGGGCTACTATTCCCTCTAGGTGGGATATCTGAAGGTGGAGAGAGGCCAAAGCCTCTCTCTCTTCATCCCTCTCCTTTATGAGATCCCTCTCCCTCTCTCGGATTTGAGAGAGTTGGCTGCGGAATTCGGCGGAGCGCGTAGCCAACTGGAAGGCTAGTTCCTGGGCCTGGGAGAGTTGCTCTTGAAGGGAGAGGGCTGATGAAGCCTGAGCCAATTCTTGAACACTTAGCCGCTGATTCTCGCGTCTACGCGTGAGCGAGGCTAGTTCCTCACCGATCTCCTCCTCCTGTCTCTTGAGGAGACGGAGCCTCTCCTGGCTCACAGCCAACCCCCGGAGGAGAGCCTCCTGTTCCTGGCGAAGGTCGTCTCTCTCCTTTCGCCAGAGGGCCAAACTCTGGGCGATTTCCTCCTGACGGGAGTCGATAACTTTGAGTTCATGGGTCAGTTGTTGGAGTTTATCCCGGAACCTCGCAAGGGCCTCTCTTTTTTCCTCCTCCACCCTCTTCGCCTCTTGGAGAGCGGCGCTCTGGCGTTGCCACTGATAGCCGTACCAGACCTTGAGGTCCTCTTCCAGTTCGTGGGAGGCGATGTTGTATTCCGCGGCTCTTTCCGCCTGTTGGCGGAGGCTCTCCAGGTGAGGGGTGATCTCGGCGATGATATCGTTGGCCCGCCGGAGGTTCTCCTCGGTAGCCTCCAGTTTGCGGAGAGCACTGTCCCGTTTGCTTTGGTAGATAGTGATCCCCGCTGCCTCCTCGAAGAGAGCGCGTCTCTCCTCGGGTTGCATGGCGAGAGCAGCGTCGGTTAGCCCTTGGCTGATCACTGTGTAGGCCTTGCTGCTCAATGCCCCCTTAGCCAAAAGTTCTACGATCTCTCGGCGTCGGACTTGGTTCCCGTTGAGGAGATATTCGTTCTCGCCGGAGCGGTAGGCGCGCCGACTGATAGCAACCTCGCTATATTCGATGGGCAGCCAGCCAGAGGCGTTATCGAAGGTGAGAACCGCCTCCGCCATCCCCTGCCGGGTCCGTCCCTGGGATCCGGCGAATATGAGATCCTCCCCTTGCCTGGCCCGGAGGCTCTTGTAACTCCCTTCGCCCATCACCCAACGGATAGCATCGGCGATGTTGCTCTTGCCCGCGCCGTTGGGCCCCACGATGGCCGTTATCCCCGCGTTGAATTCGAAGATGGTTCTCTTAGCGAAGGATTTGAAGCCTTGTAGTTCCAGATTTTTGAGATACATGAGGATTACCTACTAGATAGAGAACCCAAGAATGTTAAACCACAATATGTAGGGGTCAT
>CAZERB010000108.1:0-4244 GCA_964514645.1 uncultured Anaerolineales bacterium | reverse complement strand
GGCCCAAAGGGAAAGTTGGGTGTTCTTCTCGCGGTAAGTGCCCAGGGTGATACGTGAGGGTCTATGGCCCTCTTTGCTCGTCACCTTGAAGAAATCGAGGTAGATAGCCTGCCAGCGAGGAGGAGTTAAGATGGGGTCAAGCCGCCAGCGATAATCGTAGCCCCAGGCTTGGACTTTCAAGCCTGCCTCCAGTCGGCGGTCAATAGAGGGGGCGATCCCTTCCCATAGATCGGCTATCGGTTGGGGGTTGAGGCTGAAACTAACGATGACCTTGCGGTTATGGGGCAAATCTTGGAGTTGGTCAACGTTTGCGCTCTTGGTGAGCAAGATGAGTTCAGCATCGTTGGGGTTCTGTGTTGGGTGCCCGAAAAAAGGGATAAGCCATCGGGTGATACCCGTATATCTGTCGTAGAGGAGGCTATCGGAGCAATCTATTCCCAACCCTAGAGGGGGAAGAGGGTGAGCCAGCCTCTCTTCTGAATGGCCCACACTGGTCCTGCGTTGAGAACAACGGCGGCGGTGATCCCCCTGCCTTCGCTTCTGTTCGTTTCACCTCAGCCGTGTTCTACCTGAGACGCCTCCTGAGAGCGGTTCCCTACAACTGGCAACTCTCCCAGAGGTAATCGACCAACTCATCGAGACTACAACTCAAGAGAGTAATATATTTATCGCCAGCGCCACAGTAGAGGAGAAGTTTATCCTCCACAACGACGGCGCCCACGGGGAAGACAACGGCCGGCACGTCCACTGGATATTCGTCGTCGCCATATAGTTCGTAGGGTGCTGAAGGGATGTAGATGGGATATCTAGTTCGGCAGAGGACCTTTCGGGGGTCATCTGAATCCAGAATGGCCACACAAACTGAATAGCCTCTCTCGATCCCCTCTCTTAACCCGTAGATTTCGCAGATTTTGGCATCTATCTCCCCAACAGCATGATAGATGAGCAACCACCCTTTGTCGGTCTCCACCATCTGTGTGCTGGGACCTATCTTGTCTCCCTCGTGGGGGTATCTACCGGACCCCAGGAGCATGGTTTCGCTCCGGCGATCATATATCTGCTTCCAGGCCCTTCTGTATTGGGAGGGGTTGAGCAGTTGATCCATCCCGGCAGTGAGAAAAGCCAAATGAATATGGGGGTGAAATCGGAGCAGCATATACAGCTTCCCATGGATGTAACGGGGAAAGGGGATGGCATTCCTACTGTCAAAAGGTTCCACTATCCCGTGATAGGTAATATCTGTGAAATTGGTGGTTGAATATATGGCCACCCTATCAGCATCCTCACCCTTGAAAGGAGGTTTCACCTTTCCACAGCCGATGAGGAGATAGATCTCATCGTACTTGACGATCCTTATATCTTCTAGGCCGTATACAAAATCCCGATAGTCGGAGCCATCCCCCTTGATCACAACATCGTGAAACCTCTCGAAGGAAAGACCATCCTCACTGACCAGGGGCCAAACCTCTGAGACGTAGTTTTCAAAGCAACGCCTTTCAAAGCCCAGTTTCCGATCGAAATAGGTACCCTTCTGGTAGTTCGTGTGGCAACGGGGCAGGAGTATGATCTTCCCCTGAAAACATTCGGCACCGCCGTTGAATACAGCTCCAACCTGCAACTTCCCCTGCTCATACCAGGTAAGCCCCAACTCTTGGGGCTTTACTATGGGGTTTCCCTCATAGGAGTCCAATCTGAAGAGAACCTCTCCAGACCCTATGTCAAACCTCCTGCCGCCTCCCAACTTAGCGACAGAGAGGCTCAAAGGAGATGCCACCTCTCCCTCCCCATCGTTGCAAGGGCGTCTATGGCGAACTCCGAGAGTTCTCTGCCCTCCATCGTCGGTACAACTCCAGATGGCTACGGGCTATAGCCTGCCAGGAAGTCGCCCGCCTGTAGTTCTCGGTCCTATCAAGCACGTAGCGCGCAAACTCTGGCTCCTCAAAAAGGCGGATGGCCACCCTGGCGACCCCCGAAGCGTTGTATGGAAGAACAAGCATCTCGTCACAGATACTCCTCATCTCCTCAAACTTCGGTATCCGGGAGGCGATGATAGGCTTCTTGGCCCCGATCGCTAGATGGAAGGAGCCAGAAGCGGAGCGATCCTCCTCATAGTAAGGGAAGAGGACAACATCAGCCGCTCCAAATATGTAAGGGACATCCTCGTTGGGGAAGAACCTGTTTGGGAATATCACCTTACTTTGGAGATCGAGTTCTCTCACCCTCTGGAGGACGAACTCTATATACTTCCTATCCTCCTCCGAGGCGGTAGGGGCGATACCTCCGGCAACAAACAGATATACGTCTTCCACCCTCTCCCCTATCTCTTTAAGCGCTTCAAGAACTATATGTAGACATTTATGCCTCTTTATGAAGCCGAACATGAGCATTATCCTGCCCTCTTGGGGCAGCCCAAGCCTCACCCTCGAGGCTCTCCTGTCTGCATCGCTCAGTTCTGTCCCATGGGGGATGCCCCAGATCTTCCCTGGAAGTATTCCAAGGCGGGTCAATATCGCTTCTTGTGACTCCAGGTGGACGAGGACTTGGTCAGCGAGCAAGGCGATCCTCTTGGCAAACTCCTCATCCAAAGCTCCTCTTTCCGAGAACTGGCTCGGCCTTACACAGTGGATAGTTATCACCTTACTGGCACCTGGGTCTAACCCCTCAATCAGCGACGGTAACCGATCATCAAAGCCGTATATGCTGTATTCATGTTGAATGTGGACGACATCTGCACCTCTTGTATGGGCGATAATTGGTTCCACATAGCTCTCTTCCCTGCTCCAGCAGGGAACAGCCTCAAGGTTCCCTTCCTTAAATGTAGAAGCCCCCCGTTCAGCAACGATCTTAACCTCGGCCTCTGGCTCCACCTCTCGGATACCCTTGGCGAGATAGGCGGTGTAGGTGGCTATCCCACACCTCTGGGGAAGATAGGTCGATACATAAGCGATCCTCATCGTTGGGCCCTCCCGGGCAACAACACACTGACCCGCCTAGCAATCCAAGTCGTGAGGATTATACGTCTATCTATGGTCTAGGTCAAAGGAGCCAAAATGGCCGCACCATCAGAGAGAAATGGAAAGGGAACAGCACAGAAGGTTTGCCCAGCGAGCCTCGGGAACGGCAGGTCATCGTGGAGCTCGAGACAGCGGAGGTTTGGACTAAGATAGGCAACGCTGTAAGCTTGTTCAGTTATCAGTTCTTGAGCACAGGCATGACGAAGAGTGCTGAATAGTTCCGATTGGGATAGAAACCCCCTTTAGTATCCCAGTTTGAGCTCGTTCTATCGGGTTTGAGGAACGAGGTTCCTTTTTTCTTGACAACCTGCCCTAAAGCGGGTATAATATGATATATAAAACAAATCGTACTATTCTTATGCATCGTTCAGGAGGCTATCATAATGGAAGGGAAACATCCGCCGGGGTTCGGCAAGTACTACGGCTCGACGACGGTGAGCGAGAGGGGGCAGATCGTCATCCCCGCTGAGGCCCGGCGGGAGATGGGGCTAGAGCCGGGCGCCAAACTCCTCATCTTCGGGCGTGGAGGCGAGGGGGGTCCCCTGACCCTCATGACCGCGGTGATGGTCACTGAATTCGTGCGCCACGCCATGGAGCGGCTCAGCGAGTTGGAAGTTATGTTGAAAGAGGTCCCTGGAGCCGAAGAAAAGTAGGCTATATCCGATTGTGGAAGATAGGCTCTGGACGAGAGACGGGGCCTTCATCTCTATTGAGGAGGGTTATGGCTATCATCGAAGTGAGAGATCTTGTTCGTAAGTTCGGCGACCTAGTAGCGGTGGATAATGTCTCTTTCTCTGTGGAGGAGGGGGAGGTATTCGGCTTCTTGGGCCCCAACGGGGCAGGAAAGACGACCACCATCAACGTCCTCTGCACATTGCTTAAGCCCACCTCTGGGGAGGCCTGGCTCAACGGCTACCACGTGGTCCGGGACCAGGCGAAGGCGCGCCGCTCGATAGGGCTCGTCTTCCAGGAACCCAGCCTGGATGATCAGTTGACCGCCGAGGAGAACCTGAACTTCCATGCTATCCTCTATGACATCCCTGCGGGCGCGAGGGCTAAGCGGATGGAAGAGGTCCTCAAGATGGTGGAGTTATACGACCGGCGCAAGGATTCTATCAAGACCTTCTCCGGGGGTATGAAGCGCCGCCTAGAGATCGCCAGGGGCCTCATGCATTACCCCCGAGTCCTCTTCCTCGATGAGCCCACGTTAGGTTTGGATCCCCAGACGCG
>CAZERB010000107.1:0-4255 GCA_964514645.1 uncultured Anaerolineales bacterium | reverse complement strand
ACCATGCTGGCCATGAGACCCAGGGTCAAGAGGCGCAGATCTGGCTCCTTCAGCCGCTGGTAGAGGCGGAGACCGCTCCTCCAGAAGGCGATCTGAAGCCAGATGAGCACCCCTACCCCAAAGACTCCCAGGCTGACCCACCAATGGAGAACGAGGTTGTGGGGGTGGGAGAGATCCGGCTCTTGCCAAGCCTCCGGCAAGATATACCGTGGGTAATGATAGAGGAAGTTGTCCAGTCCCACCCCAAAGATGGGATGATCTCGGATCATCTGCAGGGCTGCCTTCCATAAGGCCAGGCGCCGCTGCGTGGTTCCCTCCTGCAAACTCAAAAGAGATGTCAGCCGCGCAAGCCCAGCCAAGGGGAGGAGAGCCAAAATAGCGGCCCCTACCCCACCTAGGGCGGCCAAAAAAGCCCTCCGCCCTCGCATCAGCCCCAAGAAGAGAATAGCCGCTGGCACCCCCAAGAGCCAAGCCCCCCTAGAAAAGGTGAGAAAAAGGCACACCAGTATGGGAAGCGAAGCGGCCCCATAGGCCAGACGACGGTTCTTACCAGTTCCGAAAAGGGAGATGGCCAAGGTAAGGGGAAGAACGCGCCCCAGGAAGAGGCTGAGGTTATTAGGGGAGCCGTAAACCCCTCGAATACGTCGCACCCCCTCCGCAACTATCACATCGGCGGCGAAGAAATATTGAAAGAGGCCGTACAAGGAGACGATCACGGCAGCCGCAACCAATCCGTCAACGATGCGCCAAAGTTCTCCTTTATGCTGGGGAACCTCTCGCAAAAGGAGATAAAATAATGCCGACTCTAAGACCACCACTCGGAACTCCCGGGCGCTCACCCCGAAGTTCTCAGAGACGGTGAGAGAGAAGAGGCTGAGAAGCAGGAAGAAGAGGAGCCCCAGGTCGAGCATAGTAAGAGAGCGCCAGAATTCGCACGCCCAATAAGGGATAAAAGAAGGGAGTTCTCGTAAGAGCCAGACCCCCCAGGGCATCTCTTGCAACTCGAAGGAGGAATCCTTCTTATACCGCTTCAAGGCCTCCTGCCAAGAGCCGATAATCGTCTTTAAGAGCCAGAGGAGGAAAGAGAGGAGGGTCAGCGTTTCCACTAGGGAGAACACCTTCCCCAAAAGGGGCTTAGGGTAAAGGAAGAAGGGTATAGAGAGGGCTATAAAAGCCAAGCCTAGGTCGAGGCGGAGATAGAAAAGAGCTGCCACCATCGCCAAAGACACCAGGCCAAGAAGCGTCCAGGGGGAGAAGTAATAGAGCCCTAGAGCCAAGGCCAAAAGTCCGATCTGTTGCCACTCCACGAGGCCAAGGTATAGATTCGCCAGCCTTCGCCAAACTCGCTGAGAAGGCTCCAAAAGTATGAGCCTGCCCAATCGCCAAGAGACCACCGTGGCCACCCCTGCCAAGAGGGCAAGAGAGAGATAGTAGGCCTTGAAGTTGGCATCGCGCCGAACGACGAAGCCGATGATACCCCCGTCTGAGTCGTTGTCTGTGACCAGCCTCAAAGTGTGGACCTCCTCGGGGAGCCCACGCGCTAAGGCCACCTCTTGATAACTGACCATGTAATGACTGATCATCTGGAAATGGGCTACGTCTTTCTCCTCTCCTGTGAGGTACACTACACCCCTTTTGCGGATTCTAAACTCAACCTCTCGCCCATCGATGGTCACCTGGGCAGCGGTGAAAGGGTCGGTGAGGAGCAGATCTAAGCCAGTGCCCACGAAAGAGAACTCCAGGCTCCCCGGCCCTTCTATGACAGAAAGGGCCTCCCTCTCCCACTCCCCCTCATAGTGGGCTGCCCAACTGTTGTCCGGGTAACGCCCAGGGTGAGCGGGCACCCCTCCCTCCGCCCAGCGGGCCACCTCTTGGTAGGTGAGGCGAGGGGAGAAACTCTCATCGAGGAGGGCGAAACCATGTACAGGGTCGTCAGGGGGTGCATTGGGCTGGAGGTGCATCAGGACCATGGCCCCCAGCCAGGGCCACTCATCCAAGGCCCGCCCTATCGCCTCCACCGTCCGCTGGGCCTGCACCTCCTCGGTGTCACTACCCCAAGGAGGAGGCTCCCCTACCCAATCGAGAGGAAGCGAGTTCCAACCGAACTCCACCGCCCAAACCGCCTTATTATCCCTGTTACGGAGCATCACCTGCCGCAAGAGCACCGCCCGGGAGAAGTTGGTGACGTTGGGATCGAGGCGTCGATCCTCAGGCCCGCTCCAAAAGCCGTAAGGCTTAATAGCCAAGATGTCGAAATAGCCCTTGGCTCCCGCCTCGTACATCTCCTGGAGGAAGAGGAGATCGCTCATGTTGCGGCCACCTGGCTCTACATTAGGTGCTAGCCCGGCAGAGAGGACGAAAGCGTCAGGATCGGCCCCCTTGATGGCCCCATAAGCCCCTTGTAGGAGATGCACATAGGCTAGGGGGTGGACATATCTCTCTCCCCAATGAGGGTAGATATTGGGCTCGTCCCAGATCTCGTAATAGTCGATCTGACTCCCATAGCGGGAGGCGAAGGCGCTGACAAAGGTGTTGTAGTCAGCGAAATCGGTGGGTGGGGCATAGGAGTTCTCATTATCCATAGGCGCTCTAGCCCAGAGAGGCGAGGTATCGAGGACAGCGATGAGAGTGAGCCCATACTCCTGGGCCAGGGCCACGATCCTGTCCCACTTCTCCCAGGAATAGGCCCCCCGTTCTGGCTCAATCTGGGCCCAAGGGAAATGTTGTCTTATCCAGCGGAAACCACCTTTCCGGGCCAACTCCAGGGCAAAGCGGAGATCCTCCTCCCCCTCGTACTGCTCCAAGGAGACATTCACTCCCAAGGGGTAGACGGAAGCCAAAGGGATGTCCGGGGGCTCCCCATAGACGACCCCCTGATGGAGATAACGATGGGAAACGATTACCTTTAAGCCCAGCCAACCCAAAAAGGCGAGACAAAGGAGATAGAAGATGATACCCGCGAGGATAAAAAGAGGCTGGCTTCGTTTACTCTCCATCATTACACTACCTTATTATACTACCTTGCCCACTGAGGCTGGCTGGCTCCACCGTCGATAGTTAACTGCTTCCAGGAGCCGTTCCCAAGGTCGAGAAGGTGAAGGTTGCCCTCTTTCACCACCACTACCTCCTCGCCCCAAGGCTTGTCCTGAGGGCTAGCCCCGTACGTAAAGTATCCCGAGGGAAAGGGCGACCAAACCCAGGGGACTAGTTCCTCTACCACCAACCCCTCTTCTCCCTGAGGTGGGAATACTCTCTCTTCATTGCTGCCATCTCGGTGTACGGTATAGAGGAGGTATCTCGTCTCCTGAGAACGGTCAGGGCTCTCCGCCTGCCCGAATAAGATAGAATCGCCCAATGACCAACGGGGCGAAGACCAGATCCCCACCTCTGGAACCAGCCTGGCCTTCACCTTCCCATCCACCCCTAAGACCCAGAGATCGAACGCTTCATCCGAGATATCGTGAGCCGTGATGACCAAGAAGAGGCTGTCGGGCGACCAGGAGAGGGTGGGAACCCAAACCCATTCGGCGTAGGTATAGTAAGGAGCGAAGGAAAGAAGGAGAGAACGCTCCCCACTAGAAGCATCGATAACCCCCACCTCGTCGGCATCGGCGTAAGCGAAGAGGCTCCCATCGGGAGACCAGGCGAAGTTCATCCCCCACCAGCCATAGATGCCCCCCGAGGAAGGAGGCACCACCTCCTCTTTCTCGCCTTCCAATGAGGCTATCCAGAGATCATTTCTGGCTTTCCAACCCGGAGCACCTTGAGTCTTTTCGGCGGTGGAGTAGGCGATCTTACTACCATCGGAAGACCACTCAGCGTATCGCACCCCTTCGATCTCCAAAGGCCGCGCCTCGTCGCCTACCACCACTGTGCTCACCAACCAGAGGCTATTCAAGGCCGATGAAGAAGCGGTAGTGCGAGTGAAGAGAAGCCTACTTCCATCGGGAGAGAGGGCGAAGACCCGCCCATCCAAGTCGCCGCTCACCGTCAAAGGCCGCTTCTGCCCGCTCTCATGGCGCATCACCCAAGCGTTCCCGTAGGAGATGTAGGCGATAGTGCCGCTGATGGGGATAGAGGGAAGGAGCCCTTTGGCTCCCATAACTTTCACCTCGGGCACCGGCTCCAGGACGACTCTCCTAGCCACCACCTTCCGAGCCACCTCCTGGCCATCCTCATAGGTTACAAGATATACGACCTCTTCTTCTCCCTCCGCCCCGTCCTGCATCAGTCGGCTCTCCTCTACCTCCAAGGC
>CAZERB010000106.1:0-4283 GCA_964514645.1 uncultured Anaerolineales bacterium | reverse complement strand
GAGATGGAGGTGGTAAGCAGGGAGCCCTTGACCCTGAAGATGACCGTGCCCCTCAAGCCCGAGGTGGAGTTGGGCGACTATCAGAGCATCCACGTCGAGCCCCAGGAGGTGAAGGTCGAAGAGAAGGAGATAGAGGAAGTGCTCACCGCCCTGCGAGAGGAGCGGGGAGAGTGGGTTCCCATGGAGCGGGAGGCCCAGAAGGGCGATCTCCTTACCCTGGACGTGGAAGGGAGGGCTGACGGCGAGCGGGTGGTAGGGGCCGAGGAGGGGGAATATATCCTCCGTTTGGGAGCCGAGGTTCCGGTGAAAGGGTTTCCGGAGATGATAGAGGGGATGAAACCGGGCGAGGAGCGGGAGTTCACCCTCCCCTACCCCGTGATTCACCCCAACGCCAAATTGGCGGGCAGGAAGGTGGAGTTCCGGGTGCGTCTCTTGGGCCTGAAGGGGAAGCGCCTCCCTCCCCTCGATGACGAGTTCGCCAAGACGGTGGGCGATTTCGAGAGCGTAAAGGGGTTGCAAGAGCGGGTAGAATCGGTGCTCCAGGCTAGGGCCGAGACCAGGGAGCGGGAACGGGTGGCAGAAGAGGTGCTCACGGCCATGACGGAACAGGCGAAGATCGCCTACCCATCCGCCATTTTGGAGCGGGAACTCAACTCCATGTTAAAAGATTACGCCCAGGCGGTAGCGAGGCAAGGGTTCACACTTCCTAGGTACCTGGAAGTTGTAGGCAAGAGCGAGGAGGAGTTGAGAAGAGAACTTCGACCCCAGGCGGAGGAGAGGTTGAAGAAAGCGTTGGTCTTTAGCAAGTTCACAGAGAAGGAAGGTATAGCCATCAAAGACGAAGAGGTGGACCGGGAAGTCGAGGAGATCGCGGACTCCTATGGCGACCAGGCTGAGGAGATGAAGAAAGCCCTCCTCTCGTCGGAGCCCCAGCGCTCTATACGTTCCAGGCTTTTTAGCCAGAAAGCGTTGGAGCGGCTAGTGGAGATTGGGACGGCCACTCACGAAAAGGAGGGCGAGGAAGAGAAGAAGGCTACCAAATTCAAGGTGTTGACTTTGGAAGATGTCGAGAAGGAGAAGAAGAGGTCTAAGAAAGGAGGCTAATCCCAATGGAAGGTTTAATTCCCATGGTCATAGAGACGACGGGGCGCGGTGAGCGAGCCTACGATATATACTCCTTGCTCTTGAAGGAGCGGATCGTCTTTTTGGGGACTCCCATAGAGGACAACGTAGCCAACGTCATCATCGCCCAACTGCTTTTTTTGGAGCGAGAGGATCCAGAGAAGGAGATACATCTCTATATCAATAGCCCAGGAGGGCTTATCTACCCCGGCTTGGCCGTCTACGATACGATGCAGTTAATCAAGGCTCCCATCTCCACCATCTGCGTGGGTTCCACGGCCAGTCTGGCTACAGTGCTCCTCTCGGCAGGGGAGAAGGGGAAAAGGTACGCGCTACCCAACTCCACCATCCATATGCATCCCGCCGGTGGGGGCATACGAGGGTACGCTCCCGACGTGGAGATCCAGGCTAGGGAACTCTTGCGGATGCAGAGCAAGATCCACGAGATCATGGCTAAGCACACGGGACAAGCGATAGAGAAGATCGCCAAGGATTTCGACCGGGATTACTATATGGACGCCCAGGGCGCAGTGGAGTACGGGATAGTGGATGAGATACTGGAGGGCAAAGAGAAGGAGAAATGAGATGGCTAGGAGGGACTTACAAACCCAATATTGCTCCTTCTGCCATAGGCGGCAGGATGAGGTAGCCCGGCTCATCGCCGGCCCGGGTGGGGTGAATATCTGTGAAGAGTGCGTAGATCTTTGTAAAGAGATCCTGGAGGGAGAGCCGGCCCCCTCGGACAGGGAGGCTCCTCTTCTTGCCATACTGCCTCCCAAGGAGATCTATAGACGGCTCAACCAGTACGTCATCGGGCAGGAGCGGGCTAAGCGGGTTCTCTCCGTGGCCGTTTATAACCATTACAAGCGGATCAACAGCGGTTCCCAGGTGGATGATGTGGAACTCCAAAAGACGAATATCCTGCTTATAGGGCCCACCGGATGCGGAAAGACGCTTCTTGCCCAGACCCTGGCCAAGATCCTCGATGTCCCCTTCACCATAGCCGATGCCACCTCCCTTACAGAGGCAGGATACGTGGGGGAGGATGTGGAGAATATCCTCCTTCGCCTTATCCAGGCTGCGGACTACGACCTGGCTCGCGCCGAGAAGGGGATAATCTACATCGACGAGATAGACAAGACGGCTCGGAAGCCTGGCGATAGCCCCTCCATCACTCGAGATGTCTCCGGCGAGGGTGTCCAGCAGGCTTTGCTCAAAATCATCGAGGGGACGGTGGCTAATGTTCCCCCTCAAGGAGGGAGAAAGCACCCTCACCAGGAGTTCATCCCCCTTAATACCACCGACATCCTCTTTATCTGCGGCGGCGCTTTCCAGGGGCTGGATAAGATGGTGGCCGAGAGGATAGGGGGTAGAAAGCCTATCGGCTTCACGGGAGAGGAGGAGAAGGAGAGGCGAGAACTCACTCCCGCCGAACTACTGCAGAGGGTCACCTCCGACGACCTTCTGAAGTACGGCCTCATCCCCGAGTTCGTAGGGAGGCTCCCCATGGTAGTGAGCGTGGAGCCTCTGGATAAGGAGATGCTCATCCGCATCTTGACCGAGCCTAAGAACGCCCTGGTGAAGCAGTTCCAGAAACTCTTCGCTATGGATAACGTGGAGTTGATCTTCACCGAGGAGGCCCTCGATGCGGCGGCTGATAAGGCCTTGGAATACAAGATGGGGGCTAGGGGGCTGAGGACCATCATCGAGGGGGTCCTCTTGGACGTAATGTACGAGATACCCTCTCTTAAGAACGTCCGCCGCTGCGTCATCACTGGAGATACCATCCTGGGCAACTCTAAGCCGGAACTCACCTTCTGGACGGAGGAGAAGGGGTTAGAGGAGATCGCTTAGTCAGTAGGTTGGGAAGGGAGAAGGTTCTAGCTCTAGCCTATATTCATTTAACTGTGATTTGACGAAGGACCGGCGGGTAGTAGCCCGGGGAAAAACGATGACAAACAATTCGATCCCAATTTCAACACAATGGCTTTTAGACACAGTAGGTGAAATAGGACGATCGGCAATTAGCTCTGTTTGCCTTATTGTTTGTCCGGAAACTGGTCGCAAAGGCACAGGATTTTTGATAAAAAGTGGTCATGTTATTACAAACTGGCATGTAATTGAAAACTGCGAGGCAACAGAAGTTTTCGCTCTATTAAGTGACGGTAGGGAAATACTATTCCAAAACATGCTTTCAGACGAAAATCGCGACCTAGGAATCCTGGAACCTACAAAACCACTTGGCAAAGGCTTAGAAGTAATCGACCAACGCGTTGAGGTCGGAACAAAGGTATCAACGTGGGGTCATCCGTTAGGTTACAGCGGTCCTGCACCTATTTTGTCTGTTGGATATGTGGCTGGTTTTAGGGATTACCGGAAGCATGAAACATCTAAAGTTGTGAAACGCTCTATTATTAACGCAGCGTTCAATCCCGGGAATTCAGGCGGGCCTCTTTTCATCTCAGGAGATAACAAAGTTATTGGAGTTGTGGTGGCGAAACACGCACCAATTACGCCTTTTTTGGCGTCCGCTATTGAAGCGTTATCAAAAAATCCTTCAGGAGTTGTATTCACGGCAACAGACGAAAAAGGTAATCAGGAACAATTTGTAGAATCTCAAGTTGTCGCTATGGTGTTGAATTATTTCAGAGATATGACCCAAGTTGTAATTGGAGAGGCAATAGTAGGGTCAGAATTGATTGCTTTCTTAAAGGAAAATAATATTGATGTTTAGCTCGCCATCGCCTAACCGCGGTTCTGGTACAAGGGCGACCCAAGCAAGCTGACCGAGCGCTTCGCGAGCGCTCGAGCCTCTGAGCGGCCTGTAAAGCCCAGAGAATGGGGTGTTGTTCCAAACCTATCCACAGCACGTAATGGAGGGTTTATGCCCTTTCTCGATTCTTTTGACCGCCCCATAAGTTATCTTCGCATCTCGGTCACCGACCGGTGTAATTTCCGCTGCCTCTATTGCCGGCCTGCCGAGGGGATAAGCCTGCGCCGCTCCCATGAGATCCTGCGGTATGAGGAGATAGAGCGGGTGGCTCGAGCCGCGGCCAGCCTGGGGATAAATAAGGTGCGGCTGACCGGCGGCGAGCCCCTGGTCCGCAAAGGCGTGGTCGACCTGGTAGAGATGCTGGCCTCTATCCCCGGCCTTGACGATC
>CAZERB010000105.1:0-4333 GCA_964514645.1 uncultured Anaerolineales bacterium | reverse complement strand
ATGCTGTTGGAGCCCCGGGTGATGATCACCGGAGTGGCGTAAGTGGTATAGTAGGCCAGGCAGATGAGATCCCCCCCGGCTTTGCTGGCCGCATAGGGGCTGCGGGGGCGCAGAGGGGCGTTCTCCACCGAAGAGCTGGTCACCACCTCCCCATATACCTCATCGGTCGATATCTGGACCATCCGCTCCAGGCCGAACTTCTTGGTAGCCTCAACTAAAACATAGGTGCCATAGATATCGGTTCGGATGAAACTGCCCGGCTCCAGGATACTTCGGTCCACATGGGTCTCCGCAGCGAAGTTCAAAATGAGATCGATCTGCTCCTCCCCGACCACCTTGTCAACAAGGGGCATGTCGCAGATGTCGCCTCTCACGAAGGAGTAACGGGGGTTATCCTCTAGATCGCGGAGGTTATCCAGGTTGCCGGCGTAGGTCAATTTATCGTAGACCACTACCCGGTAATCAGGGTAGTTTTCCAGGATATAGCGCGTGAAGTTGGAGCCGATGAAGCCGGCCCCCCCAGTGATGAGCAGGGTTTTCAGGCCATCCTCCTAGAGTTTCTTTCCCCGGCGGGCATAGGCTTCCCTCATCAGATCTTGGATATCCTCCATGGTGAGGAGATAGGTCTCCGTCTTCTTCTCGCCCCTTATGTCCCCGGTTGTGGAGACGCGACCCTGGAGGATTATCCCCTCCTCGGTCTCGATGAGGCGGATGTTGGTGAAGCCGCTCTGGTCGATATAGTGGCCGATGGTCCTTAAGAAATCCTGGTAGTCTGTCTTAGGTAATCCTTGGAAGAGCCTCATCCTTATCTCCTCTCCAGGAGTCTCTCTAGGTCGTCGTGGCTGAGGATCTTAGTTCTAAGGACAAAATCAAACCCCTCGCGGGTGTTTATGAGGGCTCGCCCTTGGACCACCATACCTCCCTCCACCTCGAGGAGGCAGATATCGCGTAACCGTTCCTTCTCTGCATAGCGCCCCGTTGCCTGGAGCGCTTCCTCATAGCGTAGCCTTCTGGGCTGGGGCTGTTCGGCCATGGCGACCTCCTTTAGCCGACAAATATCCGGGTTAGTTTCCTAGCCGCCTTTCGTGGCGAGGCGTACCTCCTCCAGTAGTGGGCTATGGTGCGCCTAAATTGGTTTAGCGGTTTCCGCCGTTGAGACTCGTCAAGAGCCCACCTGAGGAAGTCGTAGTCCTGGCCTCTTATCTTGGTCTCTGTGGGGTTGCGGCGGTATTGGTCATGACTGGTGATGAGGGAGAGGTTATTCTCCAGGCAGTACTCATAGAGGTCGCTGCCCGGGTGGGGGGTGTAAAAGGCCGGGCTGTAGTAGTCGGGGTCTATCTCCTTCAGCATGGAGATGGTATCTTTCACCTCTTGTTTGGTCTCAGTAGGGATGCCCAGCATGTAGTTGGCCCAGATCTTGATGCCGTACTTTCGGCAGATACGGGCTGCCTCCAGGTTAATCTCTCGGGTCGTCCCCTTGCGTAGAAAGCGTAACACCCGGTCGTTGCCGCTCTCGAAGCCGATGAAATAGCCCTTACAACCCGCTCCAGCCATTAACTTTACCATCTCCTCCTGGCGGACGATGATATCGGCTCGGCTTTGACAGAAGAAGGGTTGTTCAAACTCCCCTTTATACCCCCGGCAAAACTCGGTCACCCACTCTCCGTCCTCCGTGAGGGTATCGTCGTGGAACATGAAACTGGCGAAATGATACTTCCCTCGGAGTTCCTTCAGTTCAGCCATGACGTTTTCAGGGCTGCGCCGGCGTACTTCCCGGCCGAAGAGGATCCGCTCCGCCGGCTGGCAGAAGTTACAGTTGTATCGGCAGCCTCGCCCGGCGATGAGGGTCACGAAAGGCGGCGGTAACTCCTCCACAAAGGGGACCTCCGGGGAGTCGAGGGTGTAGCCGTGGCGTTGCCACTCTTGGAGAAAGAGCTCCCGATCCACGAAGGGCAGGGAATTGAGGTCCGGCCGCTCGCCTTTCATAACGCGTTCTCGCGGCGGATTGCCATCCTGGATGGCATGCAATAGTTCGACGAAGGTTATCTCCCCCTCGTGGCTGACGATGTAGTCGATCTTTTGGTTCTCGACCACCTCCTCGGTGACGAGCGTGGGGTGGGGGCCGCCCACCACGGTGATAATCCGGGGGTCTACTTCCTTGACCACCTCTATAGATTTCATGGCCGGGTTGTAATCGACGCTCATCATCGTGACCCCTACTAGGGCGGGCTGGCGCATTTTGATCTCTGCCGCCAGATCGTCCCAACTGGAAAGGGCCCGCAGATCGATGAGGTTGACCTGGAAACCATGGCTCTTGGCGCAGGCGGAGAGCTGCGCCAGGCCATGGCTAATCCAGCCGGCTTCCATCCCCTGACCCAAGGAGTTAAAGCCGTAGCCCGCTATGCCGGGGTAGATAAGGGTGATCCTCAGAGCGCTCATTCTCAATTCAATACCAGTCTCCCACTCAGCCTTGTGAGCCTGTGCTTCTCACTCCGCTTCGTCGGGCTTTAGCCTTATTCTAGCCCTTGCTCGTGCGGCGAGGAAAGGTAATAGAGTGGAACCCTGCTGCCCAGGCAAAGAGTTGTACTCATCTCTCCCTTTTTCTACTAAAGACCGACAAGTGTGTGTCACTTCTTCCGCTTCCTTTGCCAGCGGGTTCTCTCTAGGAGTTTTCGATATTTGTGCTTGGCTATCTTCTTCCTTCGCCACTTTTTAACATTAGGCACTGCTCACCATTCCTTCCCAAGATGTAGGGTAGTTAACCCTCCTTCTACAATACCCCCACCTTACTATGGTCTCCCAGGGTCATCTTATAAGCCTTCGGCTTCTTAGGGGAGCGGGTGATCTCTACATACCGCCCGATGAGGCTGTCTTCGATCCGGCTCTCGACATCGATGATGCGGCTATGTTCCAGGACGATGCAATGTTCCAACTCAGACTCTTCGATCAGGACATGGTGATAGATGGAGGTGAAAGGCCCGATATAAGAGTTGATGATCTCGCTCTCCTCGCCGATGATGGCTGGCCCGCGAATGACGCTGTTTTTCACTCGGGCTCCTCTCTCGATGGTTACCTTGCCGTTGATTTGGGAATCGTTGTCCACCCGCCCCTCCATGCGGGGCTGGAGTTCCTCTAGGACCAGACGGTTAGCCTCTAGGATATCGCCCGGCTTCCCGGTGTCGATCCAAGCGCCAGCAACGACCTGGGGGGAGACTTTAAACCCCCGGTCGATGAGGTATTGGATGGTGTCGGTGATCTCCAGTTCGCCACGGACTGAAGGCCGGATATTGTTCACCGCTTCGAAGACGTGGTGGTCGAACATGTATATCCCGATCACCGCCAGATCGCTCTGGGGTGCGTGGGGTTTCTCTACCAGCCGAACCACCCTGCCATCCTTCACTTCCGCCACACCGAAATCTTGGGGGTTGGGGACCTTGTAGAGATGAACCTGGCAGGCCGGAGCCTCGTTTTCGAAATTCCGCACCAGGGGCACGATGCCGTCGCGGACGAAGTTATCGCCTAAGAATAGGACGAACCGTTCTCCTTGGATAAAATCTTGGGCGATCTTCACCCCGTGGGCGATGCCCAGAGGGTCCGGCTGCTCGATGTAAGTAACTTGGGCCCCGAATTTGCTGCCGTCCCCCACCGCAGCCATGATCTGATCTTTAGTATCCCCCACCACTATCCCCAGATCGGTGATCCCCGCCTCCACCAGGTTCTCGATAGCGTAGAAGAGGACCGGCTTGTTGGCCACGGGCACCAGTTGCTTGGCCCCGGTGTAGGTGAGGGGGTAGAGACGAGTACCTTTACCGCCGGAGAGGATCAAGCCTTTCATAATCTACCCCTGATGAGGGTAGAGGGATAGGCGCCAGTTAACCCTCTACGCTCATTTCTGTTCCGCATAATAGCGGTGGAGGCTGATGTCCATACGCGCATTATTGAGGACTGCCCCCACTAGGCGGGCATTAACCTTCTCCAAGAGCGCTTTCGCTCGCTGGGCGTGATCCCGTTTGGTGGTGCCAGCCTTTATCACTAGTAATACCCCATCCACCTTGGAGGCCAAGACCGCCGCATCGGTCACCGCTATGATGGGCGGGGCGTCGAAGAGGACGAGGTCCGCTCTTTCCCGCAAGGTGGCGACGATCTCCTCCATCCGCCGAGAGCCCAGAAGTTCCGAAGGGTTGGGCGGGAGGGGCCCACTAGGGAGCAGTTTCAAGTTCGGGACCGGCGTCTCTTGAAGGGGAGGGTTTCTGAAAGCCTCTTCATCGACGACCATGGTGGTCAGCCCTAGGCTGTTCCCTACCTCGAAGATCTCGTGTTGAGAGGGGCGGCG
>CAZERB010000104.1:0-4351 GCA_964514645.1 uncultured Anaerolineales bacterium | reverse complement strand
CCTCTTGTATCTCCAGCAGTTCTTCCGCCGCCGCCACCTGCCCGATCCCTTCGATTGGGTGTCGGTGCTTTTGGGAGTCTAAGATGGCGATCTCGTCACGGGGGTTGGGGTAGCCCAGGCTGACTTGCATCAAAAACCTATCCAGTTGGGCCTCAGGAAGGGGGAAGGTGCCCTCGTACTCGATGGGGTTCTGGGTGGCGAGGACCAGGAAGGGCTCCCCCAAGGGGTGGCTCACTCCATCTACCGTCACCTGGCGCTCCTCCATCGCCTCCAAGAGAGCCGATTGGGTCTTTGGGGTAGCCCTATTGATCTCATCGGTGAGGACGATCTGGGCCATTATGGGGCCGGGGCGGAACTGGAACTCTCTTGTCTTCTGGTCGAAAATGGAGACCCCGGTCACATCGCTGGGCAGCATATCTGGGGTGAACTGGATGCGTTTGAAGGTGCAGCCTAAGGATTTGGCGATGGCCTTGGCTAGCATCGTCTTTCCCACGCCAGGGACGTCGTTGATCAGGATGTGGCCTTTACAGATGAGGGCTATGAGGGCTAACTGTACCCGTTGGTGTTTGCCGATGATGACCTGCTCTACGTTGTCGATGATCTTCTCTGCGATCTCTTGTACCCGTTTCACTGGTATGCCCTTCGATCTTCCGAGGTTTTCTTTTTGGTCAACTATAACATACAGCCCTCCTTCTGTCAAAAAGCCACTACATTATCACCGCCGGAGAGAGGTTAGGGTTCAATGAGGTGGAGTTGCGGTCGATATCCAGCCCTTTTATAATATTTGAAATCGGGTTACTATTTTAGGAGGTGCTTAAATGAAGAGGGCTCTTCACCTCATAATCGTCCTTTTGATCCTTGTCGGAGTGGCTCTAGGAGCGTTTCAACTTGCTCAGTATAGCTGGGATGAGGTGGCGGAATACCGCAGTCCGTTCACCGGCGCCCTTCCCAGCGGGAAGGAGGGGCAGCCGCTAGTGGAGCGAGTAGTTTTAGTGGTCATAGATGGTCTGCGCTTGGACGCTTCCCAGGAGATGGTTAACTTGGATAGGTTGCGGGGTCAGGGCGTTGACCTGGTGGCTCGCGTGGGCCAGCCCTCCCTTTCCTACCCTTCATGGACCGTGATAAGCACAGGAGCGTGGCAGGAGATTAGCGGGGTGACTACCAACTGGTACGAGGGCGAGGTGGAGGTAGATACCATCTTTCGGCAGGCCCAGAGGAGAGGGTTGAGGACGGCGGTAGTGGGTGATGATGGCTGGCTCCAACTCTTCGGTCCCTGGGTGGAGTGCGTGGTTACCTTTGAGGGGGTAAGTGAGGAGGAATACCAGGATTTGGAAGCCATTTATGCTCTCGATGATCGGATCTTGAAAGGGGCGCTAGAGGCCTTGGCGGAGGAGCCCCATCTACTCTTAATACATTTTGAGGGCCCCGATAACCTGGGCCACGGCTTCGGTGGGGCTAGCCCCGAATATAGAGCGGACGTGCAGAGGGTGGATGATCATTTAGGAGAGTTATTGGCGGCTATCGATTTAGAGACCACGGCCTTGATAGTTACCGCCGATCATGGACAGATCGACACCGGAGGACATGGTGGCTGGGAGAGTGTAGTCACCCGAGTGCCGCTCGTGATGGTGGGTCGGGGAATCGCCCCAGAAGGCCAAGGCGTGGAGGTGAACCAGACAGACATCGCGCCCACTGTGGCCGTTCTCCTGGGCACCGCTATCCCCACTCACAATCAAGGGCGAGCCCTCTTCGAGTATTTGGACATCGACCCCAGACTGAAAGCCCAGAGAAAAGACGATTTGGCTGAGCAGCAGAGCCGCTTCTACAACACCTATATCAACTGGCTGACGGGGACCACTCCTCAGGAAAGAACCGTCTCTGAGGAGATGGCTCGACCTGCCAAAATGTCACGTCTAAGCCGCGAGCGAGTAGGTCGGCTGCCTATCGCATTGTCGGTGGCCCTTGTGCCCGCCCTCTACATCGGCTTCTATCCTCGAAAGAGGGAACTTCTTCTCCCTTTAGGGGGGGCTCTCCTATACTTTGGGGTATACAACCTCCTCTTCTTTGGAAGAGGTAACAGCTGGTCTCTCTCCGCCTTCAATAGCGAGGCCCAGATATGGGCTTTCATCACCCAGCGGATGGTGGAAGCCGCCTTAGTGAGCGCGCTGGTGGGGCTGGTGGTGGGGTGGTTGGGGCGCAATAGGAGCGCTTATGGGGCCGCTCTGGCAGCGGTGAACACCTCGTTTCTTGTGGCCTACGGCCTCATCCTCCAAATCGATCTCTTCTATCTTCTCTGGAATGTTAGTTTCAGTTGGTATCTTCCCAATCTGCGGATGGGGTTTAAGTACTATCTAGATCTCTTCCAACTGGTAGCCGTGGGCTTAATGGCGCTTTTCCTTCCCCTCCTCTCGCTGGGAGCGCGATGGGTGGGTAGGCGCGTTCTTCCGGGAGGATGAGTTGCCCCCGAGGAGTGAAAAGGCTAGACATACAACCTGGCCTTTTGTGGGCTGCCACCAGCCTTCTTGCCCTGAGCCCCAGTTGCTAAAGCCCCCTTCTTGCGAGAGTCTCATTCCCACTCGATCGTCGCTGGGGGCTTACTGGTGATATCGTAAACTACCCGATTCACTCCGGGCACCTCGTTCACTATTCGGCTGGCTATCTGCTCCAGGAGGTCGTGGGGGAGGCGAGCCCAATGAGCGGTCATCCCATCCTCGCTGGTGACCGCCCTTATGGCTATCACGTGTTCATAAGTCCGTTCATCTCCCATGACCCCCACGCTCCGCACCGGGGTGAGGAGGGCGAAACTCTGCCAGAGCTCCCGATATAGCCCCGCTTCTTTGATCTCCTCCTCCACTATAGCGTCGGCGTCCCTTACGATTTTCAGCCTTTCTTCCGTCACCTCGCCGATGATTCGCACCGCCAAACCTGGGCCGGGGAAGGGCTGGCGATAGACGATCTCTTCTGGAAGACCCAGGGCCAGCCCTACCTCTCGCACCTCGTCTTTGAAGAGGTAGCGGAGGGGCTCGATCAATGAGAATTCCATCTCCTCAGGCAAGCCACCAACATTGTGGTGAGTCTTTATACGGGCGGTGGCCTGGTTGTGAGCAGAGGCGCTCTCGATGAGGTCCGGATAGAGGGTCCCTTGGGCTAGGAAGTCGAAAGTGCCGAGTTTCCTCGCCTCTTCCTCGAAGAGGCGGATGAACTCTTCTCCGATGACCTTTCTTTTCTCCTCGGGGTCTATTACCCCTTTCAGGCCTGCCAGGAACCTCTGGCTGGCGTCGATATGAACCACATTCAAGCCCAGACGGTCGAAAAGGGAGAGGCTACTCCCCCTCTCTCCCTGACGTAGAAGGCCATGATCGACGAAGACGCAAACCAACCGCTTGCCCACCGCTCGCCCCACAAGGATGGCTGTCACCAGGGAGTCGATGCCGCCAGAGAGGGCGCAAAGCACTCGTCCTTCACCGACTCGTTCTCTTATCCCCTTTATGCTTTCCTCGATGAACGAGCCTGGAGTCCAGCCCCCTTGGCAGCCACATACCTGGTACAGAAATTTGCCGATTATCTCTCTACCATAAGGGGTGTGGACTACTTCGGGATGGAACTGCAAACCGTAGAGACGTCGATGATCGTCGGCCATGGCTGCAAAAGGGGAGTTTTTGGTGCAGGCTAAGACCACAAAACCAGGGGGGAGTTCCTCGATCCTATCGCCATGGCTCATCCAGACCACCTGGGAGAAAGGGAGTTCAGCGAAGAGAGGAGAGGTAGGATCCTTGACGTGGAGTTCCATGGGGCCGTACTCTCGCCTCTGTGCGGGGGCTACCCGCCCTCCCAACTCCTGGGCTAGAAGTTGCATCCCGTAGCAGATGCCCAAGATAGGCAATCCGCTCTTAAGGAGGTAAGGGGGGAGGCGGGGCGCCCTCTCCTCGTAGACACTGGCGGGCCCTCCAGAGAGGATGAAGCCCTTAGGCCTCAGCCTTTCTATAGCGGATGGAGGAGTATCGTGGGGGAGGATCTCGCAATAGACGCCGTTCTCCCGCACCCGTCGAGCGATCAGTGGGGTATACTGAGAGCCAAAATCTAGGATAACTACACCCTCGAACAACCCCTTCACCTTTTTTCATTATAATCGCTTCTTTGGCCCCTGGCAACTGGTTTGACGCAAGCATTATGAAAGATGGCATCCGCCTGAGGCAAGGGCGTGGCTATCTCCTGAGAGGTTGCCCTTCAAGAATAGGGGGCAGCAGATCGCCATCGCCACTTCGCGTGGTGAATTGAGTCTGTTCCCCTCGGAGGAGTGGGGTCCTTCTTAGATTGCTTATCACCATAGGCAGGAATCTGCTCCGTTCCC
>CAZERB010000103.1:0-4382 GCA_964514645.1 uncultured Anaerolineales bacterium | reverse complement strand
GTGGTGCGACGACGGGTTATCTCCGAAGAGACCGCTAAAGACCTCTCCCGGATGTTGATGGAGGGGGTTGAAGAGGGGGTGGCGAGGTTCGCCAAAGTAGAGGGCTACTCCATCGCCGCCAAGACGGGCACCGCTCAGATCCCCATACCCGGTGGCTATGACCCCACCTGGACCATGGCCTCGGTCGTGGGTTGGGCGCCCGCTGATGCCCCCCTCTTCGTCATCCTGGTGAAGATAGATAAGCCAAAGACTTCACCTTGGGCCGAGGCGGTGGCCGTTCCGGCTTTCAAAGAGTTGGCCCAAGCGCTCTTCGATTATCTGGGCATCCCACCTGACGAGGTGCGATTAGCGAAAGAGTAGATCGTAAGGGAATATGACGATGTTTACCCTAGGTGACCTTTGGGAAGGGGTAACAGGAGAAAAACTAGAACGTCCCTTGGCTCTAGAATTCAAGAACGGCGTCGTCGATTCCCGTCTTGCAGAGAAGGGCAGCCTCTTCGTAGCCTTACGGGGAAAAGATGGGGACGGTCATGACTACCTGAAGGACGCCTTCGAAAGAGGGGCTTTAGCGGCTCTAGTGGAAAGGGAGATAGAGGGCTACCCCCTTGCTAGGGTTAAAGATCCCTCTTCTTTCCCCTCCTCGCCGGAGCCTTTCTGCCTCCTTGTGGAAGATAGCCTGCGCGCCCTCCAGGATCTGGCCGCCTACTGGCGGAGGAAGTTCGACCTTCGAGTGATAGGGGTAACCGGCAGCACGGGCAAGACCACTACCAAAGAAACGATCTGGTCGGTCTTGAGGAAGGCCTTCACCACTTTGAAAAGCGAAGCCAATTACAACAATGAGATCGGCCTGCCACTCACCCTGCTCAACCTAGACGAAAGTTACCAGAAGGTAGTCTTGGAGATGGGGATGTACGACCTGGGGGAGATAGCCAGACTGGCCGAGATCTCCCAGCCTCAAGTGGGGGTGATAACCAACGTGAGCCACTCCCATCTAGAAAGGCTCAAAACCTTAGCCCGCATCGCTCAGGCCAAGGCCGAACTGGTAGAGGCTCTGCCCTCAAACGGAGTAGCGATCCTCAACGGCGACGAGCCCCGGGTCAAAGCCCTGGCCCAAAAAACGGAGGCTAAGGTCTTCTTCTACGGTTTGAGCCCCGATTGCGATCTTTGGGCCTCCGACATCGAGAGTCGGGGTTTACAGGGGGTGCACTTCAACCTCCATCATGGTGAGGAGACCCTCCATGTGAGGATCCCCCTTTTGGGTCGGCATAGCGTTCATGCTGCTCTGGCTGCGGCAGCGGTGGGCCTAGTAGAGGGGGAACCGTGGGACCAGATCGTCGCCGGGCTTCAAGATATCGCCGCCCAGCTCCGTCTCATCGCTGTCCCGGGGATCAAGGGTTCGACCATCATAGATGATACCTATAACGCTAGCCCCGCCTCCACTCTGGCAGCCCTAAACCTCCTCGCCGACTTAGAGGGGAGGAAGATCGCCGTTCTGGGAGATATGCTAGAACTGGGGGGTTTCGAAGAGAAAGGACATCGGCTAGTGGGAAGGCGCGCCGCCGAGACGGTGGATAAACTTGTAACCGTGGGACCCAGGGGCCGCATCATCGCCCAAGAAGCCCAGGCTCTGGGCATGGATGAAGATGACCTCTTCGCCGTGGAGAGCAACCAAGAGGCGGTGGAGGTCTTGCGGCGTCTCATCGCTTCCGGCGACCTCATCCTCATCAAAGGCTCTCGAGGGATGAAGATGGAAGAGATAGTGGCTGAGTTGGGAGGAAAGTGATGGCTCCTTCTCTCGCTGTAGGCTCTCTCACCTTCCTCTTCGCCATCCTCTGGGGAGGCCCTTTGATCAAATATCTTCGTCGCCACGGCATAGGTGAGCAGATCCGTATCGATGGCCCCCGTTCCCACAAAGTTAAGACCGGAACCCCCACCATGGGGGGGATCATGATCATCGGCCCCGTGGTGATGATCACTTTGGTCCTGCTCCTCGTCGATCGAGCGGTCCTTTCTCTGGCCCCGGAACTCTTGAGCGGCTTGGAGAGGTTGATCGGTAGGTCCATCCTCCTCCCCGTGGCCATCCTTATGGCCTATGGCACCCTAGGAGGGTTGGATGACTTGGCTGGAATCGCTCGTCGCCGGGAGGCACTACAGGTGAAGATTGACTCGGCCTTGGTGGAGAAAACGGGCTTCGTGGCCCGCTTGAAGTTCGCCTGGCAGGTAGCCATGGCTACCATCGCGGCCTTCATCCTTTACTACCTCTTAGGGCTTCGAGGGGTGGGTGTCCCCACCATCCCCCGCTTCATCGACCTGGGGTTCTGGTATATACCCGTGGCCATCTTCATCATCGTGGCGAGTTGCAACGCCATCAACCTCACCAATGGCCTCGATGGGTTGGCTGGAGGCACCTCGGCCATCGCCTTTGTCGCCTACGGGATCATCGCCTATCTCCAAGGACAGGCTTATCTGGCCCTCTTTTGCTTTACTGTAGTGGGAGCGGTCTTGGCCTTCCTCTGGTTCAACGCCTATCCGGCCCAACTCTTCATGGGGGATGTAGGCTCTCTGGCACTGGGAGCCACCTTGGGGGTAGTGGCCCTCATGACCGGGCAGTGGCTGCTTCTGCCCATCGTAGCCATCGTCTTCGTGGCCGAGACCATGTCGGTGATGATGCAGGTAACCTACTTCAAACTGACCAAAGGGCGGCGGATCTTCAAGATGGCCCCCTTACACCACCATTTTGAACTCCTGGGCTGGTCTGAGGTCCAGGTGGTGCAGCGTTTCTGGCTCGTGGCCATGCTAGCGGCTATGTTGGGGATAGCCTTGGCACTCATATAATGGTCAATTCGGTTCAATTATTCATACCGGCGGTTTACGAGATGGCAGAGTTCAGGAGTCAAAAGGTCTCCATCATCGGCCTAGGAAGGGAAGGGGTGGCCTTGGCGCGCTTCTTCGCTCAACGGGGAGCCACCGTCACGGTCAGCGACCTCAAAAAAAGGGAAGAACTGGCGGAGAGGGTCGGAGGGTTATCCGAGTTCCTCATCCGGTTCAATCTAGAAGGCCATCCCCAGAGCCTTTTAGATGCCGACGTTATCTACGTCAGCCCCGGGGTTCCCCAAGACATCCCTCTCTTGGTTGAGGCCCGCAAACGGGGCATCCCTATCAGCAGCGAGACGAGGCTATTTTTCAACCTTTGCCCAGCCCCCATCATCGGGATAACGGGAAGCAGCGGCAAAGGAACCACCACTTCCTTGGTCGCTCAGATCTTGCAAAGAGCGGGGCGAAAAACCTATATGGGAGGGAATATCGGCTTCCCTTTGATCGAAAAGGTGGAGGAGATAGAGCCGGAGGCTATAGTTGTCGCCGAACTCTCCAGTTTTCAACTAGAGGCTCTAGAGCGAAGCCCTCATATCGCTTCCATCCTGAACATAAGACCCAACCATCTAGACCGTCATAAGAGTATGGAGGCCTATATAGCGGCCAAACTCAACATCCTTCGCTATCAAACGGCAGGCGATTGGGCGATTTTGAATAAGGACGACACTATAACCAGCCAGTTCATCGAGCGATGTAAAGGCGGCGTCCTTCTCTTCAGCCGAAAAGAAGAGGTGGAGGGAGCCTTTATAAGGGGGGAGAAGGTTTTCATCCGCTGGGGTGGCGGCGAAGAAGAGGTTTGCCATAAGAAGGACGTTCAACTCTTTGGAGAACACAACTTGGAAAACATCCTCGCGGCCTGTGCTATCTCGGCTGCGGCTGGTGTGCCACCCGAGGTTATGGCTATCGTCTGTACCACATTCAAGGGACTAGAGCACCGCTTGGAGTTCGTGCGAGAGTTGAAGGGCGTCTTCTACTATAACGACTCCTTGGGTACCTCGCCAGATAGAACCATAGCCGCTCTTGAGGCTATCGACAAGCCGATCGTCCTTCTGGGTGGCGGCCGAAATAAAGGCTTGTCCCTAGAAGGGGTAGCAAACCTTATCGTCCAGAAGGTACGCTATCTAGTCCTCTTCGGCGAGCAGGCTATTCTCTTGGAGGAAGCGGTGCGGAAGGCCCAAAGTAAAAGCGGAACCACGGGCATTCCGGTCATAAAGCACGCTGGGGATGACCTGGAAAAAGCAGTGAGGCTGGCTTTTGAGGCTAGCCAGCCAGGAGATGTCGTCCTCTTCTCCCCGGCCGGCAGCAGTTACGATATGTATCGCGATTTCGCGGAGAGAGGCGAACACTTCAAAGATCTGGTACGCAAACTAGGAGAAAATGGCTAAGAGGAACCGCTGGAGAGATATCGCAGCCCGAGGCCCCGACTACGTGATCCTTTTGGCCCTGGTCGGGCTCCTTCTCATAGGCCTGATGATGGTCTACAGTTCTACCTTCGCTCTGGCGTATGA
>CAZERB010000102.1:0-4537 GCA_964514645.1 uncultured Anaerolineales bacterium | reverse complement strand
TCCCCATCTCGCAGATGCGCTCTATCCACCAATTATGGTCAAAGTTGGCACTGTAAGATGCCACCCCATGGATGCCCCTGATGTGCGGGGCTCGTTCATAATCTTGGAGTCTCATAGTTGACCTTTCACTCTCGCCTGGCGCATAACATCCTTGAGAGAGAAACAGACTACCAAAGGGTTCCCGCTCCTCACCCCTCTTCTAGAGGACCACTCTTCCTAATGTATCTATTGTTGCAAGAACCGTGCCAATCCCACGGGAACGTGTCCCACAGGGATCCTGTAAGGATAAGGAAAGCGGGTGGCGCAACTCAAAGGAGGAAAAATAGCCGCCCCTTTCATCTGTGAACTAGCCAGAGAATAAGGCACGATATATTGTGGTCAAAAGATGGCAGGGCACGGATATAGTGGATCGAATAGTAAGTAAGGTAAAATGGTGATGGGAAGAGGCCTCTACCGCGATAATGGGCCGGGGGATTTCCCCCATTTGGGGGATTTTACACTATCGGTAGTCCGGTCATGAGTCCGCACCCGTCTTTAGGCCGCCTCTACTACTTTGACTAAGAGCCTGCGCCGCCTAGGCCCATCGAACTCACAAAGGAAGAGCCCTTGCCAAGTCCCTAGAAGCAGCCTCCCACCCTCTATCAGTACCGTCTCCGAGGAGCCTACGATGGTGGCCTTGGCGTGGGAGTCGGCGTTCCCCTCCAGATGGCGATATGAACCGCCCCGTGGAGCCATCTTCTCCAACACGGCCAAGATATCCTGGGTCACGCTGGGGTCGGCGTTTTCGTTGATCGCTATCCCCGCCGTAGTATGGGGGACATAGATATGGCAGAACCCCTCTTGGACTCCGCTCTCGGATACAGCCCGCTGTACCTCTCTTGTCACATCCACCATCTGGGCCCGCGAACTGGTGGCTATCTCCAAGCGATAGACCATACTCCACCTCCCCTAAGGGTTGCTCGTTTGATTATACTAGAAGAGCGTCAACCTTGACAGCGAGGCCAGTTGCTGATAGAATCAATATGTATGGCGCATTCGTCTAGAGGCCTAGGATACAGCCCTCTCAAGGCTGGGACAGGGGTTCGAATCCCCTATGCGCCATAAGACCAGGGCCCTAAGGGAGAGCCCTTTTCTCTATAGGGGGATGAGATGGAGGATTTAGCGAAGAGGGCAGGCGAGTTGTTGAAAGAGATGGGCCTCACCTTATCGCTGGCCGAGTCCTGCACTGGAGGGCTCATCGCCCACCGGGTCACCAACGTCTCTGGGAGTTCCAACTATTTCCTGGGCGGCGTGGTCGCCTACTCCAACGAGGCTAAAGAGAAGATCCTGGGCGTGCCTCATGAGACGCTGCTCCGATACGGCGCAGTGAGCGAGGAGAGCGCGCAGGCCATGGCCGAAGGAGCCTGTCGCCTATTTGCAAGCGACCTAGCCTTGGCGGTGACGGGGATCGCTGGCCCCACGGGGGGTACCCCGGAGAAGCCGGTGGGGCTGGTCTACATCGCTCTGGCAGCCGAGGAAGAGGTGAGGTGCGAGAGGTATATTTGGAAGGGGGATAGACTACAGAATAAGGCCCAATCGGCCGAGGCGGCTCTAGAGATGCTCATCGCTTATTTAGGGACGGAGTAAGACCTTCACGGTCTCCCTCTTTCTTGCCAACTGGAAAGCCCTAACCCCCTCCTCCAAGGGTAGGGTGGCGCTAATAAGAGAGGCCACGTCCACCTGCCCCTTCCTTAAAAGTTCCAATGCGGGGATGAAGGGGCCACATCGCGAGCCGACGAGTGTGACCTCATCGACTACCAGGCGGCTCAAATCCACCTCCGCCTCTCCGTGGTAGGTGCTTTTCAAGACCAAGGTGCCCCGCGGGCACAGTAAGTCCAAGGCCTGAGCGAACCCCTCGGGGGTCCCCGTACAATCGACCACGATGCCAAAAGAACGTTCCCAGGAGCCTTCACCTAAGTGGGTGGCGATGCCTAACCTCTTGAGGATCTCCAATTTGTGAGCGTGGTGCCCTACGGCCAAGAGGTCACAACCTTGCAGAGCCAAAACCTGGGCCACGAGCAACCCCAATTTCCCATCCCCCAGCACGAGCACCTTATCTTTTGGCTTGACCTCTATCTGTTCCAATATCTCCAAGGCAGCAGCCAGGGGCTCGACGAAAACGGCCTCTTCATCGGGAATCTCCTCCGGAACAAGGTGCAAATTGGCTAGGGGAAGGGTTAGATATTCGGCGAAGGCTCCGTCTCGCCCCCAGATGCCCAGGGTGGTGCGCTCGGGGCAGTGGGTGAAGAGCCCTCTTCGGCAAAGAAGGCACTCCCCACAGTAGCAGTTTATCTCCCCCACCACTCGCTTCCCTAGCCACCCTTCCTCCTCGGCTGCCTCGACGATCCCCACGAACTCGTGACCCAACACCCCCTGGAAGCCCATATATCCCTTGGCTATCTCCAGGTCGGTGTTGCAGATGCCCGCTAGAGAGAGCCGAATCAGGGCCTCGCCCGGCAGGGGCTTAGGATGGGGATAGTCTCGCAGGAGTTTCAGTTCTCCATCGTAGAGCAGGGCTTTCATAGCCAGAATCTCCCCCAGAGCAAGGGGCTGCTTCCCTTAAAAAGCAGCCCCTACCACGACCTTCAGGCTCGCTAGCCTCTTTCGGTCATAGATAAGGTGCCTGCACCTATAGTCAGCATCTATTATCCTCCGCCAAAGGGGCAGATATCCTCGAGGGTGTAGACCGGGTTATAGATACCGTAGCCCAAGTCGCTGAAGGCCTCAAGGGCTGCCGGGTGTTCGGCGGCGTAAGCGGTGGCCGCAGCGCAGCCCGCAGCCACATCATAGTCCAGCGTGTAGCCATCCCAGAAGGCCCCAGCAACGCCAGCATAGACGTGGTCCGGTTGCTCGCGCTCTACCTCCTCCAGGGCTTCCTCGGCCTTAGAACGCTCACCGAGGAGTGCGTAGACCACCACTAAGCGGTAACGGGCATACCCGTGCATGTCAGCGCGCTCGGTCTCGCCGTTGTTAATCCACTCTTTCCAAACGAGGAGGTCAGGGTTGTCGATAGCCTCGCGGTAAAGTTTGATAGCCACCTCGTATTCGCCGGCGAGGGCAGCCTTATCTGCGTCGACCACCTTGTGGAAGAGGAAAGGAGATTCATCATAGACGCTCTTGACCAACTGATAGAAACTACCGTCCCAATCGTAGGTGTCGGTGCACGTCCGCGGCGGCCCCGCGCCCACCGAGGAGATAGCACCGACATGGACGAGGAGTTCCAGGGCCGGGTCTCCATCGATATCCTCGAACCGGTACTCGCCATAAGCGTTTTCCACCGGCCCGGGGAGCAAGGAGATGAACTCCGAACCGTCCCAGGTCAGAAGGTTAATGGTCACGAAACAAGTGTGGGCACCGCAGTACTCGTAGGTGAAGGCCAGATCGATCGCCGAATCGGCGTTGAGGTCGCTGACCTCTAACACTTTTACCCCATACGCCCAATCCCACGGTTCACTCTCCCTAATCATCAGGAAAAGCAGTTGATAGGCCCCCTCATGGCTGCTGATAACCAGCAGGTTCCTACCAGCGAAAGGAGTGGGCACCGTAGAATCCCCGATTACAAGAACGATTTCGTCAGCGCCGTCGCCGTCCAGGTCGGCCTGTCGTAGGTCGATAAGCGCATCCCACTCCGTCAGGAAATCGGCCATCCCTTCCACGTCTCCCTGGCTGGCGGTGAGATAGTCAACGATTACCGATGGGTAATCGCTGAGGTCAGCGGGGCGCTCCGGTGGCGGGACAGCGGTGGCTGTGGGGCTCGGCGTAGCGGTAGGCGTAGGAGTGGGCATGGGGGTAGGTGTAGGAGTCATAGTCGCCGTGGGGAGAGGAGTGGGAGAAGGGATGGCTAAGCCTGGCGTGCACCCAGCAACTAGCATAACAAAAATCAAGGTGAAGAGAAAATAACCCCTAACCTTAGACACCGTCACCTTTTCCCAAGCGAAAGGTTAGGAATCACTATATTCCAGCAAGATGAGGTTCGGGGGCGCTAACCTCGGCGCCCCCGAAACCTTTACATAGGCGGACTTATATCCACCGGCTCGTTGACGTTGGAGATCTCCTCCAGGAAGTGATACTCAGCGCTCTCACCCCCGCAGGTGCCGGAGGCATCGATGCTCCCCTTCACCGGATAGTTGCCTGTAACTGCCACCCACCAGTTCTGCTCCGCGGTGGCGAAGGTGCACTCAACGCTCACCCCGCTGAAGGCGGTGGCTTTGTAGTGGCGCGCCGGTATCCCGTTCACCACTTCCAGCCCCACGAAATTGGCTCCTTCGGCCATTTCGGAGATGCTGCCCCAAATGCCTAGGAGGGTGAAACTATCCATCATGGATGTATCCTCAGTGGGAATCTCCATCCATTCCCCACCCTCCTCAGTCAGCATCCACATCTTGGCCTCTTCCTCGATGTAGATATACTCCATGTATGTTGTCTCTCCGTTCGCCAGGTTCCAGACGATGTGCATGGCCTTGGTGGGCTTGTTCTGGATCTTGCCGTCGCCCTCCCA
>CAZERB010000101.1:0-4554 GCA_964514645.1 uncultured Anaerolineales bacterium | reverse complement strand
ATAGCGTGCTGGATTATCCCCACATCATCGGTGAGACGACGCAGGTGATCGAGTTTCAGAGATGGATAGCCATCCATGATATCCCCAGGTAAGATGTGGGCATCTTTGCTTGACCTTTTGTGGTGGCAATCTGGCGTCACCGCCGAGTCTGCTTGCGAAGGACCCTTTCGAACAATCGCTGATACTTTCGAGCCACTCGTGGCCAGGTAATGTTGTGGCTGTAATCATAGGCCCGGCGCTCCATCTCCGACAAGATCTCGCGGTCAGAGAGCAGTCTAAGCACAGCCCGGGCGATGCCATCAGGATCGCGGAAGTTCACCAGCATCCCTCGTTCCCCTGCCAGTACCTCTTTAGCGTAGAGAAAAGGAGTAGCCACGATGGCCTTGCCCATAGCCGCGGCATATGCCAGGGTGCCGCTCACGATCTGGTCAGGGTTGAGATAGGGCATGACATAGACATCGGTGGCTAGCATGTACTGGATCAACTCCTCCAGGGGAACAAAGCGGTTGTGGAAGCGCACATGCTGCTGGAGGCCCAAGTTGGAAACCATGCGCAGAAGTTCCCTCCGATAACCTTCGCCACGGCGTAATCGGACTTGAGGATGGGACTCGCCCAGAACTAGATAAAGAACCTCGGGGTGCCTATCCACGATCTGCGGCAGGGCCTGCAGAACATATTCGATCCCCTTACCGGGGTTAATCAATCCGAAGGTGGTTAGGATTCGCCGCCCACTCAGCCCCAAAACCCTCTTGGCACGATCCCGTGTGCCTTTCCGTCGGCTCACTTTAGGCGCGCCGTGAGGTATAAAGCATATCTTGCCCGGAGGAACCCCGTATGTATCCTCCAGGATGCGTTTAGCCGTCCTGGCTGGAACTACCACCAAGTCGCTCTGAGCGGCCACCTGAGCCGTTACACTTTTGAAATAGCGCCCAGGCTCTGAGATAATGGTGTGAAGGGTCGTTATCACTGGCACAGACACTCTGGCCAAGAAGGTTAGGATGTACTCTCCACGTCTTCCCCCGAAGAGACCGTGCTCATGTTGTAGGCTGACAACTGAAATGTCGGAGCGATTGACAAAGTCCGCCCCTGCGGCGTAAGTGGCCTCGTCATATTGCTCGATTTGGAATTCTACCTCCTCTGAGTAATTGTAATGAGATCCCATGTCATTCACCGCGATGATAATGTTCTGGTGATCAGGAAATTCTTCGCAGAGGCTGGCGACTAGCTCTGCGGTGTAGGTGGCAATGCCACACTCCCGGGGGCTATAGCTCGCCACATGGACTACCCGGCTCCCAATCGCTCTCTCACCAACTCGCACTTTCTGCTTTGGCTTCACACCTAAACCCACCCTTCCTTTTGCCAATGGCGGAATAGACTAACCAGGTTCTCATGTGGAGAGCGATAGTATTCGTCGGGAGAGAAACCGAGAGGTAAAGGCGATCCCCTCTTCACCTTTCGCCCCTCACCAGCGAACCGGGATATGATCTGTCCCATGGGTTTTACACTGCCGTCGCTCCGAGTTATGCCGAAGGTGCGCTCGTGAACCGCCCGATCTAGGGGAGGTTTGCTCCAAAGAGAGTCATCATAGTCAGAGTAGCACCAGGCCAAGGCCCCCAAGGAGCCAACCGCATGCAAACCTTTCAATACGGCCGAATAATAGGTTGCCCCCTCCTCCTCGCTAGCCAGATATAGCCTCATAACGCGCTCCCCTATCTTCACGCCCAGCTCCCTACCCCTCTCACGAGGGCGAGTGGTGCAGAGGCCAAACTCTTGAAATACAACCGGCAGGCCTCCCAGGCTTTGGGTCAGGGCACTCAGGAAAGGGGCAACATGGGCGTCCAGCGATCCATTGCCCCATGGGGCGTATAAGGCGTATCCATGCATGGAAAGGAAGTCATTGGCTTGAGCCATATCGTGCGGTCTCAGGTGTTTGTCTCCCTCCAGAACCTCAGAGTGAAGACCGCAGGTTATGGGGTGGACAGGATCTATCTTCCGAATCTCTTCGCTAAGAAGGTACGCCCAGCGGTGGCCGACTTCCGCACTACGGGGCATCAAAACGTTGTCCATCTCATTGGCCAAGTCCCAGGCGAAGAGAGCGGTGTGGTCTTTGAGTGCCGATACGACGGAGCGGATCTGAAAGGCCTCCGCCACCAGCATCAACTCGTTCTCGAAGATATCGCGTATCCCTGCTTTCTTAATCTCCCCCGTTGAGATGAGGGGAAAGCGTGAGTCGCTTATTCTTTCCCCACCCAAGGCCCAGGATGGAATCCAATTGGCCCCGCTCATATGGCCAGTGAAGAGGGTGGGTATTACCCTAAGACCCAATCGAGCAGCGATCTCCAGTACGACCTCTAGATTATCCAAGGAGTGAGCGTCTATCTCCTGAGGTGCAGGCTGGAAATCCTCCCATAGAAGGAAGATCCGTACTAGGGGGAGATTTAGGTCCGTGATCTGCTGAAACTCTTCCTCCACCTCCGATCTTTGGAAATCCTTCCACCAATACATGGCCTTTCGCCGTGGCCAATAGTTGACGCCAACGAGGAAGGTTTCCCCTAGGCCGTCCCACTCTGTCATCCCTTTGTCCTCAAGATGTCTACCAAGGCGGCTGTGCTGCTAAAAGGAGGCCACCAGGCGACAGCATACTACTTCTCAAGCACTTCCCTCCTTCTCCATTATGGAGTGGTAAACCTCTATATAGTCCTCTACCATCCGCTCTGCGGTGAAATTTGCCTCCACTCTCCGGCGACAAGCCCGACGGTCCACTTTGGCCGCTTCTTCCACAGCGGCTATTGCCTCCTCCATGGAATGGACAAGGATACCGCTTTTCTCGTCTATGATCTCTCTCACCGACCCCAGATCCATACCGATCACCGGTGTACCACAGGCCATGGATTCCACCATAGTGAGACCGAAACGCTCGGGGATGGTCACCAGGTGCAGCGAGGCGTAAGCCTCACCCAAGAGCTTGTCTCGCTCCCGTGGACCTACCGGGCCGATGAACGTTACCCGTCGTCCGTCGAGGCGAGGCTGCACTAGCGATTTGAAGTAACCCTCGTCCTGAATTATCCCCGCGATGATTAGCTGTCTGCCCGTCCTCTCAGCCACTTCGATAGCCAAGTGGATACCTTTGTCGGGGTGGATACGCCCTAGGAAGACCAGATAATCTCCTCCCTTCTCTCTGAAGGTGAACTGTTCCAGGCGAATCCCGTTGTATACCGTAGCCAGGTACTCGACCTCTGGGTCTCGATCGGCGTCGCTGATCGAAACGTAGTAGCCATCTCTGTACTTATGATAGACTGGCAAGATACGCGGCGAGGAGAAGCCGTGAATAGTGGTGAGTACCGGGGTACTCACTAATCGACTGTAGGTAAGAGGTAGGAAATCGTAATGGTTGTGGATTAGATCGAAATTACTGGCGTGTTCAAAGACTTCCGAGATATGGAGACATTCCCACACTTTGGGGTCGAGGGAGGCATCCTCGGAGTAGGGGCGAGGGCAGATCCAGTGCAATTTGGCACTGGTGATCGAGTCACCTGTGGTGAAGAGAGTGACATCGTGCCCCTTGGCCACTAGGCCCTCGGTGAGGTTGCTTACTACCGTCTCCCAAGGCCCGTAGTTGCGAGGAGGGACGCGCCAAGATATGGGTGCAAGCATAGCTATTCGCATCTCTTGCCTTCGCTTCAGGATTCCAGCCCATCAGGGCTCGGACAAGACCTCACATACTCCATCACGTCATCCATGTCTGCCACAGCTAGCCCCACATAGCTATCAGCTGCGCCATAGTAAACTCGAAGTTCATTTGTGTCGCGATCCACAACAGCTCCGCATGGGAAAACCACGCCAGGCACATCACCGACCAGTTCGTAGATCTCTCTTGGGGCTAACACCCATTCATCGCTGCGGCAAATCACCCGCCATGGTTCTTCCAAATCTAAGAGAGCAAAACCTACCCGGTAGAGACTCCCCGAGGCCGTTCTCCGTATGCCGTGGTAGATGATCAACCAACCGTGTGAGGTTTCTATGGGTTGTGCACCCAGTCCCACTCTATCGCCATCCCAAGAACCCGGTCTCGAAGGGAGGAGAATCTGATGCTCTCCCCAATACTTCAAATCCGGAGAGAAGGAGATGTAGATGTGCCCTTCTCCTCTTATAAGTGGCCTGTGGAGAAGGGCAAAGCGCCCTCCGAAGCGCCGAGGAAAGAGAGAAGCATCCTTATCCTCCGGAGCAAGGAGTCTACCCAGTCGCCTAAAGGTATTGAAGTCCTCAGTGGTCGCAAGAGACACAACAGGACCCCCCTTCGAGAACGAAACATAGGTAACAGCATATACTTGCTGTTCTTCTAACCAAACAATCCTGGGGTCCTCGATCCCCCATCTCTCTTCTCGCAAACGGGGATCAGGGCTCAGAGCAGGTTCTTGGTTTATACGCCAATATCCCTTGCCGTCCTTGCTGCGGGCAACCGTCAAGTGGGAGAAGCCTCGCATACTTTCGACGCGCACTAGCAGTAATGTCTCGCCTTCAAACTGCACGGCTCCGGGGTTAAAGACGGAATTT
>CAZERB010000100.1:0-4560 GCA_964514645.1 uncultured Anaerolineales bacterium | reverse complement strand
CCGAGATCTCCGCCTCCTCTCCCTCCTTCAGCACAACCTCATGCCCCAGGTCGTAGTAGACACCATCCACCCACACATCGTCAACCTTGTCTTGGATCACATATTTCACATTCATAAGGGCAAGTAGCGACGCCGAAGGTGTCTCTCTCAAGGCTTCGCGCAAGCGGCCATCGAGGGATAGCTCCTCTTCAGGGAGAAATAGCCTTTCCCACTCCACATACCTGGCCAGGGGTAAGGGGTCGTAGCCATCCACGGTGGCTATGTGGTAGCGCAAGGGCAAATTGGGGGTTAGCACCTCTTTCAATTTGGTGGCCACCAGATAGTCATAGATAGCCTCCTCTGATAGTTGTCCCTGGTAGATCCCCTCTATCTCCTTCAAATCTCCGGGATCGAAGGTGGTGTCGGCCAGGCTCAGTACCCGATATACTCCTTTATCGGCTAGGATATGCCCCACCGTAGTCCGTAGCGAGTCGTATGCCTCCGGAGCCGTAGCCCGGTTATAGGTCAGATAGCGGCTAGCAAGGAAGAGTTCGCCTATTACCAGCGCCACTAGAACCCCTTTCCAAGCCACGCTTGCTCCTCGCTGCCTCCACCAAGAGAGGAGAACAACCCCACCGACCAAAGGGATCGTCCAGAAAAGGGCCATTCGGATTGAAGGTCTCTGGAAGAAGAGGAGGAGCGATAGGACGATAAGTAGTCCGGCGCCGATGGCGAAGGCCCTAAGATCGATTTTGAGCCTCCTCATAGCGGGGGTTCCGCTTTCTGAGATCAGCCTTTCCACTCCGCTCCCAGCCAGGATGGCCATGGCCAGAGCATAAAGCCCCAGCCAGCGGGCTGGCGCCCGGAAAAGGGCAAAGCCGGGTACAAAACGCCATAGGACGAAGTAGAGAGGGTTATAGACCCCTAGAGCCAGGAAAAGCCCAAATCCTGCTAAGCCGGCAAAGAAGATAACCTCCCGTCGCCGGGGCGAGATAAATGAAAGGCCGGCCAGGAGAAGAGGTAGCACGCCCAGATATGCTATATATTCGCTAAAGGGGCTAGCCTCATAACCCGGTAGGAGGGATAGGAGAAGAAGCCTTGGGCTTAGGGAGAAGGAGACCGCCTGCCTATAGGTCAGCCCCCTGCCTCTCAACGATTGGGAGACAAACTCCAGGCTAGGAAGCAACTGTACAGCCGCTAGCCCGACACCAAGGAATACCATGAGCAGGCAGAGGCCGAGGCTCTTAGCAATCCGCTTTCTCATTTGTGGCAGAACTATCCTACGCTCCACTATCTTCGCCTCAACTAGGGCCAAGTAGAGCCCATAACAGCCTAAAGCGGTGAGGTTGATAAAAGAGGCTTGGGTATGGCCGGCGAAGAATTGGAGGGATACGGCCATAGCGCCCAAGACAGTATAGCCAAGATTTCTCCCCTGGTAGGCGAGATGATGAAGCAACAATAGAAGAGGTAGCCAGGCGAAGACGCTTACCAGAGTGAGGTGTTCAGCATGGGCTCCTAAGAAACCGCTGAAGGCAAAAACAGCACTGCTGATAAAGGCAGCAAGAGGAGAAAGTCCCAGCGCCCGGCGCGCAAAAAGGTAGGTAAACGCCCCAGCCATGAAGATATGCAACACGATGAAGTAAGCCGTTGCTTTAGGAACAGGCAACCAGAGGAAGAGAAGGTTGAAAGGGTAAAAAACGGCGCTCTGAAGGTTGGCTAGGAAGGGAAAGCCCATAAAAAGGTAAGGGTTCCAGAGAGGCAGATGGCCTTGACCCAGAGTCTCCGCTGCATACTCCCGATAGGGGTAGAAATAGGTGAAGAGGTCGAGCCCCACCAGGATGAGGTTGGTGAGGGCTATCTTCCAGAAGAAAAGGAGAACCAGCGCCAAAAGCGAAACCAAAAAGATGGCATCCGCCCCTGGCCTGCCATCCCTTCCCTCGGGATCCTGTAAGGAAGACCCTGTCGGGTTTCCCTCGACCCTGTCGGGTCTGGGACAGGGCGGGACAGGGCGTGCCAGGGCAGGCAAGGACGTCCCTCTTCTCATGGGCTGCCCCCTGGGCCTTCGACCCGGTAGAGATAGCCCGTCGCCCTCTCGCTCCCGAAAAGAGGAAGATCGAGCCTTACAATGGGCCTGAGCCCATATCGAGTCGATAGATGCGACAAGGTAGAAGCCAACTCCGGACTATCGTCCAGGATATAGACCTCCTCTCCCTCTTCCCACATAGCCTCAAGAAAAACCTCTAACTCCGCGGCCGTCCAACTCTTCGGCCTGAAAGCCTCTCTTCCCGCGAAAAGATCGATGGGCCCTCCGTTCAAAGAGGTGCCGATGACGCTTCCCGGCGAGGTGTAGGCTGCCAGTTGGTCGAAGGCCCGCCGCTCCTCTTCCCTCACGAAGCCAAAAGTAGCCTCAGAAGAAGCGAAGGGCCTGGCAAGGGTGATCCTCGTCCGATAGGCGGGAAGAAGGAGGAGGGAAAGGATGGCCAGAGAGGCCAGGAAACCTCTTAAGAGAGAGGCTCCCGCCTGGGAGGTCGCCACTTTCCAGAGAGAGATCATCCCATATACCGTAAAGGCTATGAGCGCCGGGAAAATCGAGAGGAGGTCACGCAACCGCAAGGCGGCATAGGGGAGATGGGAGAGAACCAGGACTAAGATCCAACTCCCTAGAACCAAGAATAGCCCCCTCTTCTGGCAGTACATCTGGTAAGCGCCGTAGAGGAGAAAGGGAAATAGATACCCAAACTCGTTCGCCCTAAAAAGATCTCGACCCAGCCGAGGACCAGTGGTGGCTATATGGGAGAAGGAGAAGAGAGCCAACTCCTCCGATTCTGGCGTCAAGAAATTCCCGAAACTCAAGCGGTGGTATAGGAGGTCAGGAAAAGCCACAACGAAAGAGACGAGGCCAAAGAGAAGCAAGAACTCCCCTCTCTCTTTGCGAGAGCGTTCTCTCCCCAAGAGAGCCACCGCCAGGAGCACACTCAACCCTACCACCAACTGGGTGTGGCGTACCCAGTAGGCCCCCCCGAAGGAGAGCCCCGCTAGAAGGGCGTAGAGCCGATGGTTCCCCCTCATCGCTCTCAAGGTGAAAAGCATAGCCAATATGGTGAAGAGTTGGGCCGTGACATCAGCCATGGGGACGAGCAACCTGTCTACCTGCTCCCAAGAGGTAGCCAAGATGAAAGCCGCCAATGCCCCTGCCAACAGCCGCTCCCCCCTCGATTCATCGTGCAACACCTCGGCTATCAAGAGGCAGAGTGCCACCAGAGATAGAAGGCCGATCACGGGCGTGGTAATATAGAGCCCCTCCTCTCCCCAGAGGAGGTACCCTATAGCCAGGAGGGCCGAATGTCCCACCGGCCAGACGCTGGCTGCATGGCCCAGGCCGTCATGGGGCAAATGATAGCCAGCATGAACGAGGGGCCACCAGGCTATCCCCAGCCCGCTCACCTTGGGGAAAAGGGGAAAAAGGTGCCAAGGGGTTCCATGTCTGGCCAGATCCACGGCCATCTGAGCATAGACGTAAGGGTCGCTGCCTGTCACCCCCCTCGTGCGATGGCCTATATACTCCGCTCCAGCCCAGAAGAAAGTCAAAACCAGAAGGATGGCACCAGCCAGAGTGAGGAACGAATCTCGAACCCCTCGCTTCACTAAGTAGAGCTGACATAGAAAGGCATAGGCAGCCGAACCGACGAGCGCCGCTGTTGAATTAAAGGCCACATTGACAAAATAGGGGTAGGTGAAGCCTCCGGAGAGATGGTCCGGTATAGCCAAGAGGTTGCTGAATAAGCGGTGAAAAGCCACCACCAAGTAGAGAAAAAAGAGGGGGGTCAAAGCCTCCAAGTAGAGCGCCCATCTTCGACTGATAAAGGAGTAGATCATCATCGGGCTAGCCAGGAGCAGAAATAGGTTGAGAGCCCAGAGGTAGGAACGGCCATAGTGTGTAGCCAGGAGGGCCAGCCCCAAAAGATGGACCACCAGAAAGGCCGCCTGGTAGGCCAGGGGAAGGGGCCGCTCCTCCCCCGACCAGGCGAAGAGAAGGAGTCGCAATTGCCGTTCCAGGAGCCCTCGACGATGGGCAATAAAACAGAGCCCTGTTGCCCACCCCCCTATACTTACTAAAAGAGTACCCAAAAGCCAGATCCTGGCTGAAAGATAGGGAAGGCTCAATAAACGGGCTCCGATGAGGAGCAGGCCTAGAGCGGAGAGAGGGCCTTGGACATGGAATGGCCACTCTATACCACCTGGCCATAGTCGCCTCCGCCACCCGTAGATGCTAAACCCCAGACCCAAAGAGAAAAAAGCCACCAAGGCTAGATGGAGATAGATACTCTGAGGAGAAAGGGGGGCGGGGCGGGGATCGAAAAGGTAACGAAGGTTGAGCAACTCTACCTCACTCCACGAACCGATACTTTATAAGTGCCCAGAGCGCGGGGAGGCCATCCTTCCAGGGTGAGAGTTTTCGCCCCCGCCGCGGAGTATAACTGATAGGCACCTCGTAGATGCGGTAGCCTCGTTTGAGGATCTTGGCCGTGATCTCCGGCTCGATGTCGAAGCGGTTCGCCTTTATGGTGAACTGATCGATCA
>CAZERB010000099.1:0-4568 GCA_964514645.1 uncultured Anaerolineales bacterium | reverse complement strand
ATGTCTTGACCCGGGTATTTAAGGACCTCTTCCCCCGCTACCGCACTATGAAGGGGTATTATGTCCTGCGCAAGGGAGGGTGGGACACCCACGGCCTGCCGGTGGAACTGGAGGTGGAGAAGGAACTGGGCTTCACCGGGAAGCCAGCCATCGAGGAGTACGGGGTGGCGGAATTCAACCAGAGGTGTCGGGAGTCGGTCTTCCGGTACGTTAACGAATGGTACCAGACCTCGGAGCGGATAGGCTTCTGGATCGACATGGACGACCCTTACGTCACCCTCACCAACGAATATATAGAATCGGTCTGGTGGATCTTGAAGCGGTTTTGGGAGATGGGCCTCCTCTACGAGGACTATAAAGTTGTCCCTTATTGTCCTCGCTGCGGGACCCCCCTCTCCAGCCACGAACTGGCCCAGGGGTACGCTACCGCCGAGGACCCTTCGGTCTACGTTGAGTTTCCCCTGCGGGATGAGCCGGGGACCTACTTTCTGGTCTGGACCACCACCCCTTGGACGCTGCCTGGGAATGTGGCCCTAGCCGTCCATCCTCATGTAGAGTACGCGCTGGTGGAACAGGATGGGGAGAGGCTCATCTTGGCCAAGGAACTCTTAGATGAGGCGTTGGTCGGCGAATACAAGGTAGTGAAGAGCCTCAAGGCCAAGGATTTGGTGGGAAAGCATTACTCGCCTCTCTATACCTTTCTCCCCGTAGATGTCGATTACTGCTACGTCATAGCGGCCGATTTCGTCACCACTGAGGAGGGGACGGGGATAGTGCATATGGCCCCTGCCTTCGGGGAGGTGGATTTGGAGGTGGGCCGGGAGTACGACCTGCCCATCCTGCAGACGGTGGACTCCCAGGGGAGGTTCATCCCCCAGGTGAACCCCTGGGCGGGGCTCTTCGTTAAGGATGCCGACCCCTCTATCATAGAAGATTTGGAACGGCGGGGGCTCATCTACCGTTCTGGCACCTATTCTCATACTTACCCCTTCTGCTGGCGGTGCGATACCCCTCTCCTCTACTACGCTAAGAGCACATGGTTCATCAAGACTACGGAGCGGAAAGAGGATCTTCTGGCCAACAACCAAAAGATAAACTGGTACCCAGCCCATATCAAGGATGGCAGGTTTGGCAACTGGCTGGAGAGCAATGTCGATTGGGCGTTAGGCCGAGACCGGTACTGGGGCACCCCCTTGCCAATGTGGCGGTGCGAATCGTGCGGTCACCAACTCTTGGTGGGGAGCATCGCCGAATTGGAGGAGCGGGCAGGCCTTTCGCGATCCGGGCGGGAGGAGTTGGACCTCCATCGTCCCTTCGTGGACAACATCCTCCTCTCCTGTCCCGAGTGCGAGGGGAAGATGCGACGGGTTCCGGAGGTGATAGACGCCTGGTTCGATTCTGGTTCCATGCCCGTGGGCCAGTGGCACTACCCTTTCGAAAACGAGGAGATCTTCCGAGAGCAGTTCCCCGCCGATTTCATCTGTGAAGCGGTGGATCAGACTAGAGGGTGGTTCTACAGCCTTCATGCTATCTCTACCCTTCTCTTCAACGAGCCCAGTTACAAGAACGTCATCGTCTTGGGGCTAGTCGTCGATGCCGAAGGGAGAAAGATGAGCAAATCGTTGGGCAACGTGGTCGACCCTTGGGATGTGCTGCGGGCTCATGGGGCCGACGCTATGCGTTGGTATTTCTACACGGCCGGTCCCGCCGGGAGCGAGCGCCGTTTCTCCGTCGAGTTGGTGGGGGAGGTGGTTCGGAAGTTCTTGTTGACCCTTTGGAACACCTACGCTTTCTTCACCATCTACGCCAACATCGACAACTACGACCCTAAAACTCCCGCCCTGCCTGTGGCTCAGCGTCCTGCATTAGATAGATGGATCCTCTCGGAGTTGAACTCCCTGGTGGAGAAGGTGGATAAGGCGCTGGATGATTTCGACGCCACTGGCGCCGCTCGACCGATTCAGGAGTTCGTGGAACTCCTCAGCAACTGGTACGTGCGGCGCAGCCGACGACGCTTCTGGAGGAGCGAGCAGGATGAGGATAAAAGGGCGGCCTACGCCACCCTTTATGAGTGCCTCACCACCTTGAGCAAGTTGCTGGCGCCCTTCACGCCCTTCTTGGCGGAGGAGATATACCGCAACCTCGTCTCTTCGGTCGATGAGGAGGCGTCGGAGAGTGTGCACCTCTCCGACTTTCCGCAGCCCGACAGATGTCTCATCGATGGGAAGTTGATGGCCGATACCGCTCTCCTGATGCGGTTGGTAAGTTTGGGGCATGCGGCGCGGAATAAGGCCGGCCTTAAGGTGCGTCAACCCTTGGCTCAACTCTTGATGAAGGTGCGCACCCCTGAAGAGCGAGAAGTGATAGAAGGTCTGGCCGACCAGGTTTTAGAGGAACTGAACGTCAAATCGCTGGCCTTTGTGGAGGAGCCCGATTTAGTGGAGTACAAGGTCGAGCCCGATCCTCGCTTGTTGGGTCCCAAGTATGGAGCCCTCTATCCTAAGATCAAAGGGGCGCTCACCAGCCTTGATACCTACTCTTTGGTGGAAAAGGTGCGCTCTGGAGAGAAGGTAGAAGTCACCATTGAGGGCCAAAAGGTGGCTCTATTGCCCGAGGAAGTGAAGATAGAGCCCCTACCCAGGGGAGGGTTGGCTGTGGCCGAGGAAGGGGGGTATCTGGTGGGGGTAACCACTACCCTCACCGAAGAGTTGAGGCGGGAGGGGTTGGCCCGGGAGGTGGTGCGGCGCATACAGACCTTGCGCAAAGAGGCCGACTTCAAGATCGAGGATACGATAGTCACCTACTTTGAAGCCCACCCTATCCTCGTAGAGGTGATGGAGGAGCATGGGGAATATATCAAGCGGGAGACCCTCTCCACAGCCTTGGTGCAGGGAGGAGCCCCTCCGGGGCGTATCACCAAGAGTTACTCCATCGAGGGGTATAATATAACCCTCGCTCTCAAACGGAACTGAGCCCTCAAAACCTTTCTTGGATTCAAGGGGTAGCCTCCTAGGGGCTACCCCTTGATTTGCTCCCTGTTCTAGCCAGAATTATAATGGATGTGGTTATAGACATGGAGAGGTCAAGCAGGGTAATGGCCAGGGTCGATCTAGTGAGTGATTCACCCCAGGAGACGCAAGAGTTTGGGGCCTCCTTGGGTCAACTCTTGCGAAGCGGAGAGTTGATCTGTCTGGAAGGAGAACTGGGGTCGGGCAAGACTACCTTCATTCAGGGCCTCGGGCGGGGCCTGGGGGTGGATGAACCTATCACCAGCCCTACCTTCACTTTAGTTAACGAGTACCGAGGAGAAAATCTGATCTTCTATCATGTCGATCTCTACCGGGTAGAGAGCCGCCAGGAGATCATAGCCTCTGGGCTGGACGACCTCTTTTTTGGGGATGGGGTCTGCGCTATCGAGTGGGCAGAGAAGGCGAGGGGAATCGTGCCCCTTGAGAGGTTATGGGTCACCCTCAGACATGGGGGAGAAAGAAGGCGACTTGTCTCTTTAGAGGCCCAGGGCTCGATTTACGAGGAAATAGTGCGGTCTTTCCAGAGGAGGTTAGCGAAGCGGTGAAGGCGATATTGGCCCTCGATACATCGACGCGCACCGCTAGCATCGCCATCTACGGAGGAGAAGAGGGGGTGATCTCTGAGATCACCTGGGGTTCCTTGAGCCATCATACCGTGGAACTAGCACCATATTTGGACCTCCTCTTGAGACAGAACCCTAGGGAATTGGCTGGAATAGCCGTGGCTCTGGGGCCAGGCTCCTTCACTGGGCTGAGGGTGGGGCTCAGCCTGGCCAAGGGGTTCGCTCTGGCCCAGGGGATACCCTTGATAGGCATCCCCACCCTTGATGCTCTGGCCTACTCTCAAAGCCATCAACTCCTTCCCATCTGTGCCCTTTTGGATGCTGGGAGGGAGCGGATCTGTGCCGCCCTCTATGAAAATGTGACCCTCCATCGGGTCACCGATTACCTCCTCACCACTATGGAGGGGCTCTGTTCCGAGATCACTCGTCCCACCCTCATCTGCGGAGAGATAGATGAGGCGGGGACGGCTATCCTCCGCAAGAGGCTGGGGGATCGCGCCGTAGTCACATCGCCGGCCGCTTCATTGCGGCGAGCCGGATACCTGGCTGAACTGGGCTGGGAGCGGCTCCAGCGCGGGGAGGTGGACGACCCTCGGGCGCTGGAACCTATCTATTTACACCGTCCGGAGATCCCGTACGTAAAGTATCCCGAGGGAAAAGATGGATTATGACGGTTTGGCCTACAAGGTGGAGCCGATGGAGGTGAGCGACTTCCAAGAGGTGATGGCCATCGAGCGGCTCTCCTTTCCTACGCCCTGGCCTATGGACGCCTACCGATTCGAGATTCGCCAAAACCCTCGAGCCTACTATTTTGTGGCTCGCCCTCAGGATGAAGGGGCGGCGCAGCGCGAGGAACCACGTAGGGGGCTTCTGGCTCGCTTCCATCCCCTTGACCAGAGACCGCCCATAGCAGGGTATGGCGGCTTTTGGTGCTCGGCAAGGGAGGCTCATATCAGCACTATAGCGGTGCATCCAC
>CAZERB010000098.1:0-4586 GCA_964514645.1 uncultured Anaerolineales bacterium | reverse complement strand
CCTGAGATGGCCAAGGCGTGTACGATGTTGGCCGACGCGGGCATCCCTTTGGGCAGTCAGACGGTGCTATTGGCAGGGATCAACGATTGTCCTAGCATCATCAAGCGTCTGGTCCAAGAGTTGGTCAAGATCCGGGTGAGGCCTTACTATCTCTACCAATGTGACCTCTCGGAAGGCATCGGCCATTTCAGGACCCCGGTCAGCAAAGGGATCGAGATCATTGAGCACTTGCGAGGTCACACCAGCGGCTTTGCCGTGCCCACCTTCGTCATCGACGCTCCGGGTGGCGGGGGGAAGGTGCCTATCATGCCCCAATATTTGCTCTCCCAATCAGACTCCCGAGTGGTGCTTAGAAACTATGAAGGCCGGGTTTTCTCCTACCCCGAGCCCCAACATTACCACGGGCATGATGCCGCCAACTGTCCGTTCTGCATCGATCAACTCCGGCGCAGCAAAGTAGGGGTGGCGGCCATGCTTACGCCCACGGAAGCGCCCCCGCCTCCTGAAGACGAGATCCCCGGAGAGTTCTGGGGGCCTGTCGAGGAAAGAGGGCTCCCTCTCGTCACCGAGCAAGTAAGGAGGCAAAGATGAGCCACCTAAAGATCGCTTTGCTAGCCAACCTGAAGACGAACGCTCCTCATTGCCCGGGGGAACCAAGGGATAGGTGGTCTGAGTTGGACTCGGAACGGACGGTGGAGGCGATCACCTCAGCCTTGCGAGAGGCTGGACACGAAGTGACCTTCCTAGAAGGCGACAAGAGGCTGTATCACAAATTAGAGCGAGGTCATTTTGACATAGCCTTTAATATCTGTGAAGGTCATCAGGGTGATGCTAGAGAGTCTCAAGTGCCAGCCATCCTAGAGATGCTAGCCATTCCCTACATTGGCTCCAAAGTGCTCTGCCTGGCACTTACATTGGACAAACCGATGGCTAAGCGGATATTACTCTCCCACGGATTGCCGACCCCATCGTTCCAACTATTCGAGAGTCCCTATGAGCCTCTCGATTCTACCCTCCGTTGCCCTCTGTTTGTCAAGCCCAGTCGGGAAGGGACGGGCATGGGGATAAGCGCAAGTTCCATCGTCCGCGACGAGGAGGAATTGTACCATCAGGTGCGTTGGGTGATCGAAACCTACCAGGAGCCAGCACTGGTTGAAGAGTATATCGAGGGGCGCGAGATCACTGTTGGCCTCCTGGGCAACGAACGGCTTCGTGTCTTTCCACCACTGGAGGTGGATTTCAGCCCCTGCCCGGCTGAGGAACAGGGGATATATACCTCCCGCTTAAAATCAGAGCTTTATGACCTGCCGCGTTATTTGTGCCCCGCACCCTTGACGGATGCGCAGGTTAAGGAATTAAGTCAACTCGCCGTCGCGGCCTTCCGAGCGCTTAACTGTCTCGATATGGCGCGAGTGGATTTCAGATTGGACGCCCATGATGGCCAGAAGCCGTACATCTTGGAGATCAACCCTCTCCCAGGGCTCTGTCCAGGGGTTAGCGACCTCGTGCTGCAAGCCGAGGCGGCTGGCATGAGCCATGCGGAGCTCATTAACACCATCCTAAACGAGGCCTTAGAGAGGTACGCGGAGTTGGCCCCTAAGGCTCAATCGGTTCCTGACCTGACGACCGTAGAGATGGCGAAGAGCATGCCAAGCGATGTCCGGTGAAGGAAAAGAAGAGCGGATGAAAGCCAGAACCCTCCTCCTATGGCTCGTCTTGGTAGGGGTCCTCTTGGCCTCCTGTAGAGTGGCAGAGGAAACGCTCAATCCTCCCCTGCCGACTCCCACTCCCTGCGCGCCTTGCCCCGTCTGTCCAGAGTGTGAGGAGGAGGAGGAGGCTATTCTCATCACCTCACCCAAGCCCGGAGAGGTAATAAGCAGCCCTGTCCAAGTGGCAGGGATCTCAGATCCTACCTTTGAACAACATCTAGCGATTCAGGTGATGGGTGGTGACGGCAACCTGATAGGCCAAGGGACAACGATTATCGCCGCCGATTGGGGTCAGCGGGGCTCCTTCGAGGCCCAGGTCACCTTCACTCCTCCGGCCAGTGAGGAGCCGGGACGCATCATCGTCTTCGACACGAGCCCTCGGGACGGAGGGCTGGTGCACCTCTCCTCGGTGGAGGTGAACCTGGCTGGGACCTCAGAGCCTTCCAGTGCTGAAATCTATACGGTGCAGGTCTATTTCAGCCATACCTCTTTGAGCGAGAGCGAAACCTGCGTTCTACCCGTAACTCGCACGGTGAGCGGGCCCAAGCCGGTAGAGTGGCTAGCCCTGGAAGCGCTCCTAGAGGGGTCCACTCCCGAGGAGAAAGGGCAAGGGTTCTTCACCTCGATCCCAAATCCGGAGGAGGTGGCAGCTTTCAGGCAACAAATGATAGAGAGCGGCCAACCCGTGCCTTATTCAGGTGAACGGGTTCGACTGCAAGACCTCCGAATAGAAGATGGGACCGTCTATGTAGACTTCTCAGCCGAGATGAAGGCTTACGGAGGGGGCTCGCTCCGCGTAATGTGCATCCGTCAAGAGGTCACCAAGACCGTGGAACAGTTTTCTGGCATCGAAAAGGTGGTGATCTCTATCGATGGGCAAAGCGAAGGAGTTCTGGAACCCTAGGAGCTTGCAGGGCTTCTAGATGAAAGGAGACACAGTGGCTTCAACTAGGGATGGGGCGAAGAAAGTGCTCATCCTCTATAACCGGGTAGATTCGGTAGCCAAAGGCGAAACAAGAGATCTGATCTCGGCACAAGGTGTGACAGTGGCGGCCGGGGCTGTGGAAAATGCGTTGCGCTCAAAATATGAGGTCGTTTGTGTGCCCGTCTCTTTCGATCTCCCAGAGGTGCTCTCGGATTACGACCCCGGCGAGTGGCTGGTTTTCAACCTCCTCGAGGGGTTGGGTAACCGAGCAGAGCTAGAGCCCGAGGCTGCCGCCGTTCTTGAAAGACTAGGTTACAGATACACAGGCTCACCGCCAGAGACGTTAGCCCTTTGTCTTGACAAGGCCCAAACGAAAAGGGTGCTAGAGTCTAATGGCATCTCCACACCAGCCTATCAAATCTGCGATGATAGGAACGTAGAGGTATCTATCCCCCTTCCGGCCATCGTCAAACCAATTGCCGAGGACGCTAGTTTGGGGATAGATGATGAAGCAGTGGTTACCTCCTATGAACAACTCTGCAAGAGGGTGGAATACCTCCTTGACACCTATCGTGAGCCTGCTCTGGTGGAGGAATTCATTGAAGGCCGGGAGTCCAACGTTGCACTGTGGGGCAACGACCGGCCGGAATGCTTGCCCTTAGCGGAAATAGACTACTCTGGCATTACAGACCCTTTACGGAGAATATGTTCTTACGCGGCCAAGTGGGAGCCGGAGGGAGATGAATACCGTCTTACGCCCGTCATCTGTCCTGCTAAGGTAGATGGCCATCTGGCCAAGAGGATACGAGAGAGTGCGATAGCTGCCTACAAGGCTCTGGGCTGCCGAGGCTACGCCCGTGTCGATATGCGGGTGCGGGATGGGCGGCCTTACGTTTTAGAAGTCAACCCCAACCCAGATCTATCCCCTGATGCTGGGTTTGCGAGGGCCGCTCTAGCCGCCGGATATAGCTACCCAGAGATGGTAGAAAGGATCCTCCATTGGGCAGGAGGGCCGCTGTCAACTCCCACAACACTGCCAGCGCTAAAGGTTGCCAAGTTTGATGCTTTCATCTCAACCAAGGCTGTGACTGCCCATCTGCCAGCGGATGGCGGGGGCAGTTTCTCCTCAGCCAGGGAAAAGAGTCGAAACCCCTCTAGCAAGTAGTGAGACCAGTGATCCTGCTCATCTCATTGCTTCCCCTCTTGCCTCTTGGGCAGTGGAGATTTTTTCTATCACGACGAGCCTTGAATCTTCCGGTCGCCAGGAGAATAGGTCTTTCCGGCTTTTCTCTTGGCCCGTCCCGGATGCGATTCCGAATTTGTGGCCGCAGTGAGCAGGATCTCTTTTGCCTCACTTCGCGGCTCTCCCATCCCAAGGCAAGAGCGATCACCAGGCATCCTATCCCAACAGATGCAACCAGGCTCCTGAATAGATCGATGAGCGACAGTAACGGGGCAGTTTGCTGCATCGTTCTTCTGAAGCTATAGATCCTCCCTATACACCCCCATCTCGACGTAGTACCACATCCCATCCCGCAGGGCATGGAACCAGACCATCGCTCGTTCCCAGCCACGTTGAAGGCCGCCGGCTCACAACAACGGGATTAGATCACCTCATCATACTGGTACGGAAACGCCTGGCCGTCATAGATAAGCGGGCCACCGGGAACCACTCGGTGACCACCATCCCTTACCCCTGGAGCGCCAGCCCCCTAACGATAGTCCTCCCGGGGCGGTGAAAAGACTTCGACAGCCAAAGAATCCTCCAGCACCCGATAGCTATGAGACACATCACCCCGGATAACATAGCTGTCGTCTGGCTCGATGACCGTTGACGCACCATCTATGGTCAACACGAAGCGGCCCTGGAGGCAATAACCAGCCTGCTCATTGGGATGACAGTGGGTACCTACCTCCTGACCTTCTTTAAAGGTCATCAAGGTTACCATCAT
>CAZERB010000097.1:0-4633 GCA_964514645.1 uncultured Anaerolineales bacterium | reverse complement strand
CAACAGGCCCGGGAACGGTTGGCCCGAGCAGAAGGGCTGATCACCCTGGGTCACATGGCCGCTCAAGCAGCCCATAAACTCAACTCCTACCTGGCCGTCATCCAAGGCTACGCCCAACTCCTCCTAGAAGAAGACCTCGACGATAAGACGAAAGCCACAATTGCAAAAATCGACGTGGAAGCCCAAAAGGCTGCAGAGGTGGTGGCCCAGTTGGCCTCTTTGGCCAAGGAGACGCGTCCAGGGAAAAACGCCTAAGCACTGACGCAATCATCTGTGGAAGGTTCACCTGCCGGCCAGTATATGTTCTCTTCTCTCTCGAACCTGATACATCCCCTCCTCCGAGAGGCAAGGAGATCGAGGAGGCTCAAAATCTTCTCATACGCATCCGGCTGGAGGGTGGTCATCTCCTCCTTGATCCCCCTGTCGGCCAAAAGCCACTCTTGATAGTCGCGGCAGTTCCCCGAAGAGTACTCGATGAGGTAACCCCTGATCCCACAGATAAGGAGAGGAAGGGTTATGGCCTGAATGGAGAAGGGGCAGAGACAAAGGATAACCTTCTTTAACTTCCCCTTCTCGATGGCGGGGATCATCAGATCATGAGCGATATCAAAGGCCGAGGTCATAATATGCATCTTGGCCCCTGCAACGAGGGCTCTTTTGCCAACAATAGCCACTTTGCACTCTTGGCAGATAGGATGGGGCCAATGTTCTCCCTGGTCGAGGTCCAGCATAGAGAGATAAAGACAACTATGATTGGGCCTCCCGGAAGGGCAGTCAAAGGGCTTTAGGCAGAAGCCCACAGCGACGAGAGGCCCCTCCCCACCCCCCATCTCCTCCAGAAGACTTTCCTCTTTCCCCCAGAAGAGATAGGTTATATCCCCCTCTCGCCGCCCCGCCTGCAGGAACCTGCGGTATTCGAGGATGCCCCGCAGGGTCCGAAAGGGGTGGCGCAAGACCACCTCCCGGAGAAAAAGATGGCCGTACCTCTGGGCCAGGCTATGGAAGGAGAACTCCCAGATCTGGAGCCCCAAGAAACGTCCCCTATCCGAAATCTCTAGCAACCTATCAACTCTCCTCGGACCCGTTCCAGTCTAGCACCCTCCCAAATGATGGTCAAAGGGTAGGCCCGGCGCGTCTCCTCCACAAGATAGTCAAGACACCCCTTATATATCAAATGAGGGGCTTTTCACCCCTCGTTGAACTCAGGGGAAAGTGCTCACCTCTCCCCAAGCATATCCAAGATCCGTCGGGCCATACCCTCCCGATTTCCCTCGGTGACCGTGAGAACTGTTACTTGCGGCCTGACTTTGAGGGTGTCGACCCAAGGATGAGGACCAGCCATAATAGTACCCAGGACTACCTTCTCGCTTTTCAACGCCTCCGTCACCGCCCTTCTAAACTCCTGGGAATAGAGTTCCATCTTCCCTATCTCGTCGATCACCACGTACCGTCGCTCCTCTATCGCTCGCCTGAGTGCCACCACCCCTACCTCTTCCAGGTCTTTCAAATTGACCCCGTACTTGCTCACCCGAGGAGCACCCTTGATATCTACGTGCGCCAGTACCCCCTCCTCCCCCTCGAGGGTGATGATCTTGAAGCCCAGCCTTCGGCCTCCCTGGCGTATCTCCTCCGTATAGAACCCACCAGCCTCGCCGCCGAGTATATCCACAACCCGTTTTACAATGGTCGTCTTTCCCACTCCAGGACGGCCAGCCAGAAGAATCGTCCGACCCATCGCTCGCCCCCAAATCAAAAAGGGGCCAGAAACCTGACCCCTCTTGTCTCTCTTACTGTCCCTTCTCCGCCTCTGTCAAAGCCTCCTCAAAGATGGCTAACCCCTCGTCGACCGTCTGACCATCGATGGTCAGAGCGGGCATGAGACGGATAGTGCTCGCTCCACAGCCCAGGATGAGAAGCCCCTTCTTGAAAGCCCGTTGGATCAGATCGTCTCTAAGGGCTCGGGCCGGCTTCTTACTCTCTTTGTCTTCCACTAACTCGATGCCGATCATCAGCCCCTTGCCCCGCACATCGCCAATGGTGGGGTGTTCCGCTTCCATCGCCCTGGCCCGGCCCAACATATATTGGCCCATCTTCGCCGCGTTCTCCATCAGCCCCCCTTCGATCAGTTTGATGGTGGCCAAGGCAGCGGCGCAACAGATAGGGTTCCCCCCGAAAGTGTTGCCATGGGCTCCTGGCGGCCAGGTCATCACTTCCTTGCGGGCCACCATGGCCCCCAAGGGCATACCCGAGGCGATCCCCTTGGCGATGGTGACGATATCTGGCACCACACCCCAATGCTCGATGGCGAACCATTTGCCTGTCCGCCCCATCCCCGTCTGAATCTCGTCATCAACGAGGAGGATATTGTATCTATCGGCCAACTCTCTCAACCTCACATGGAAGAGGGGTGGAGGCACCACATACCCCCCCTCACCCTCAATCGGCTCTACGAAGATGGCCGCCACCTCCTCGGGATGCAGCGTCTTCTCAAAAAGCTCTTCGATAAACTTCACACAAGCCACATCACAGGCGGGGTACTCCAGATTGTAGGAGCAGCGATAGCAGTAGCCGTAGGGGACGTGGGTCACCCCTGGCACCAGGGGACCGAAGCCCCTCTTGTGCACCACCTTGCTCGCCGTCAGGGATAGAGCCCCCATGCTCCGGCCGTGAAAACTGCCCAGAAAGGCGATCATCCGAGAACGGCGTGTATAGTAGCGAGCCAACTTGATCGCCGCCTCCACCGCCTCGGTGCCCGAGTTGGTGAAGAAAAGTCGTTTAGCCTGACTACCAGGCACGAGAGAGTTAAGTTTCTCCGCCAACTCGATCTGGACGTCATAGTAGAAGTCGGTTCCCGACATGTGAATGAACTTAGCCGCCTGTTCTTGGATTGCCTTCACCACCTCCGGGTGACAATGGCCGGTGGCGGTGACGGCGACGCCGGCGTTGAAGTCGATGTACCGGTTGCCATCTACATCCCAAACGAAGGAACCCCGGCCGTGATCCATAACGAAGGGGTAGGAACGGGTATACGAGGGCGAGATCGCCTCCGCATCGCGGGCCACGTACACTTTAGCCTTTGGGCCGGGGATCTCTATTTTTAAAGCGGGTTTCATGCTAGCATCCTCTCCTTTACCAGTGCTTAACCTCCCCCTACTAGGGGCGCGAGTTTCACCTGATCTCCCTCCTGGAGGAGGTAACTCTTAGACTCTTGGCGGCCGTTCACCATCACCACCGCCACTAAATCAGGGGGGATGCCCAAACCGTCTAACAATTGGCGTACCGTTTGGCCAGAGTTGGCTGTCACCCTCTCCTGAGTAATATACTTCTTGAGCATCCCCACTGGTACTACCTTTACCCTTTTCATATCTTAACCAAGTCGCTCAGGCCCAACTCCTCCAGTTTCTTCCTGGTGGGTATGCCGTTCTTATCCCAGCCCCGCTGGGCGTAATACATATCCAAGAGCCTCTCCACATCCTCTCTGGAGACGAACTTCCCCTTGGTGGGGCCGCTTATCACCGGCTCCTTCCAGGTGCGCGCCGGCGGATAATCCCACTCCCGACCGAAACCCTCCACCTCTCTCACCCAGAAAGCCCGGGTGAGGTTCCAGACCCGCTCCGAGATCTTCAAGAGATCGTCCCAAGAGCGATCCACCCCCGTGACCGCCTTCAAGACCGCGGCATAATAACCCAAATCTAACCCCAACTCGACCCACTGCAGCCGACAACATCCCAGGCAATCGAAAAGGGGGCGGATATGCTGCAACTCTATTACTTTGGCCGCCTTATCCTCCGTGACCTTGTCCCGGCCCACCTCTAGGTCATAGGTGATGGCCCAGGAGCGGTTGTGATGGGCCCCCACATCAGCGGTCATATAGGAGAGAAGCATAGCCGGGGCGTTTCTCGACTCGTAGCCGCTCATCTCTAAACCCTTCACCTGCACGGCAAAGTCGCTACTCCCCTTCCCCCAAACCTGAGCCGCATGTTTCACGCCCTGGGCCAGGATGTCGCCGATTCCCTCCCGTTTGGCTATCTTCTCCAGAAGGGCGAAAACCACCTTCGCCTCGCCAAATTTCAGTTCTAAGCCATCTGTCTCCTCGGTGGTGATGATCCCTTTCTCGAAGCACTCCATAGCGAAAGCGATAGCGTTGCCCGCGGAGATGGTGTCTAAGCCGTACTCATCGCAGAGGTAGTTAGCGTAGGCCACATCTTCGATATCGGAAAGAGCCACATTGGCACCTAAGAGGGCCGCGGTCTCATATTCCGGCCCCTCGACGCGAACCTTGTATTTCCTGCTGTAGGACCATTTACCACAAGGAGAGGAGCAGCCGAAACAGGCCTTGTCGGTGACCACTATCCTCTCCCTCATCACTTCGCCGTTCAACCCCTCTGCTTTCTCGAAGGCCCCCGACTGAAAGTTACGGGTAGGAAAAGAACCTATCTCGTTGGACCACTTATTGACCCCTGAGGTCCCTAGCCTGGTCCAGATTTCCCAGGCCTCGCTGGCTTTACAGGCGTCGTACATCTGCCGCGAGATGCGGCGATATTCGTCTAGATCGGCTACGGGGATACTCTTAGTTCCTCGGACAGCGATGGCCTTGACTCTCTTGGCCCCCATCACTGTACCCACCCCCGCC
>CAZERB010000096.1:0-4691 GCA_964514645.1 uncultured Anaerolineales bacterium | reverse complement strand
ACGGCCATCTCACCTCTATTGGCGACTAAGACTTTCTTGAGCATCTATCCCGCTCCCGCACCTTTTAGCCGCTGGGCCACCCAGTTGCGCGCTGGGTGGCCTATGGCTTCCAGTTGGTCTATGACCGCCTGCACATCATACTCTACCCGGCGGAGGTGGAAACTGTACCCCTCTCCACGTAGGTCCAGGAGGAGATAGGCTGCCCTTTGGTCGCCGTCCAGGGGCAACCCTACGCTTCCTACGTTTAGGATATGAGAGCCATCTATCTTTCGACTCAGGGAGCGGTGGGTGTGGCCACAGAGGAAGATACGGGCCTCGCTCCCCCTCAGGTAGATGCTGAGTTCCTCATCGCTGGTCTCCTCGTATATGCCCGCCTCATCGCTTAGAGGGGAAGCGTGGAAAGCCAAGAGGTACCCGAAGTCCGGTATCTCCTCTTCGATCTGCAGTGGGAGGTCACACAAGAAGCGGTACCCCTCGTAATTCAACTGCTCCACCGTCCACTGCAAGTTGGCGTCCCTCATGCGCAGGGCCTCCGCCACCCCCTTCCAACTTTGGGGGTCCTTCGCCTCTCCACCTGCGAGAGGGGGACGCTCCCCCGTCGTCAGGTAGCGGTCGGTGTTGCCTCGGAGGAAACGGGCTCGGGGCAACTCCCTCAGCCGCTCCACCGTCTCGTTGGGCCAGGGGCCGAAGACCGCCAGGTCGCCCAACACCCAGTAGGCGTCGGACTCTCCCTGGGCGGCGATCTCTGCTAAGACAGCCTCCAGGGCCAATAAGTTGCCGTGGATATCTGATAATACCGCTAGGCGCATGCTTGCCTTCAATTAGGTAGGTCGCCTTTCTACTAGATGTGTGACCCTCTTACAGCGGTATATTCCCGTGCTTCTTGGGCGGGTTCTTATCCCGCTTATTCTGGAGCATCTCCAAGGCGCTGATGAGCCGGGGGCGGGTCTCCTGGGGCTCGATGACGTCATCTATGTAGCCTCGCGCGGCGGCGATGTAGGGATGGGCGAACTGCTCCCTATACTCCTTGGTTAACCGCTCCCGCTCGGCCTCGGGGTCCTCCGCCTCGACGATCTCTTTCCTGAAGATGATATTCACCGCCCCGTCGGGCCCCATCACCGCTATCTCCGCCGTAGGCCAGGCGTAGTTGATGTCCCCCCTCACGTGCTTGGAACTCATAACGTCGTAGGCCCCGCCGTAAGCCTTGCGGGTGATGACCGTTATCTTGGGAACCGTAGCCTCACAATAGGCGAAGAGGAGTTTGGCCCCGTGGCGGATGATTCCCCCATGCTCCTGGCCCACTCCGGGGAGGAAACCAGGCACATCTACGAAAGTGATGAGGGGGATGTTGAAGCAGTCGCAGAAGCGGACGAAGCGAGCGCCTTTATCGGAGGAGTTGATGTCTAAGCAGCCAGCCAAGACGGCCGGTTGCTGGGCCACGATGCCCACCGAGCGGCCGTTAAGCCGCGCAAACCCCACGATGATGTTTTGGGCGTAATGCTCGTGCACCTCGAAGAGTTCACCGTTATCTACCACTAAGCGGATGACCTCTTTCATATCGTAGGGCTTGGTGGGGCTATCGGGGACGATAGTATCCAGAGCGGGCTCCATCCGCAGGGGGTCATCGGTGGGCTCCACATAAGGGGGGTCTTCCAGGTTGTTCTGGGGCAGGTAACTCAAGAGTTGGCGTATGATCTGGATGCACTCCTCCTCGTTCTGGGCGATGAAGTGAGCCACGCCGCTTTCGGTGTTGTGGACCATCGCCCCGCCGAGTTCCTCGAAGGTCACCTCCTCATGGGTCACCGTCTTCACCACATCCGGCCCAGTGACGAACATATAACTGGTGCCCTGGACCATGATGATAAAGTCGGTGATGGCTGGGGAATAGACGGCCCCGCCCGCGCAGGGGCCCATAACCGCCGATATCTGAGGGATGACTCCGGAGGCCAGGGTATTGCGGGTGAAGATGTCGGCGTAACCGCCCAGGCTCTCCACCCCCTCTTGAATGCGGGCTCCGCCGGAGTCGTTGAGGCCGATGACCGGCGCGCCGTTCCGCATAGCCAAGTCCATTATCTTGCAGATCTTCTCGGCGTGGGCCTCGCCCAAGGCTCCCCCGAAGACGGTGAAATCCTGGGAGAAGACGTAGACCAGACGGCCATCGATGGTGCCATAACCCGTGACCACCCCATCGCCGAGGTACCTCTTCTCCTCCATACCGAAGCCGGTGGCCCGGTGGGTGACGAAGACACCTAATTCATGGAAGGAGCCCTCGTCCAAGAGGAGGTCTAACCGTTCCCTGGCAGTGAGTTTCCCGGCCTTATGCTGTCTTTCTATCCGCTCTGGCCCCCCGCCGAGTTTGGCCTCTTCGCGGAGTTTTCTTAGTCTTTCGATCTTGGGATCAGTAGGCATAGTTTGCTCCCTTGAAGCAAATTCTATTTCTACATAAGTTTCAGTCTTTCGCTTATGTCTGGGATATCGGCTACCAAGTTGAGTAAATACTTGGTGGCATCAACGATGGTATCAAAACGAGAGAAGATGAACTCGTCATGGCTTGTTTTGAGTAATAATTCAATGTCGGTCACTTCTTTTACGGTTACTATTTCGGTAGTGAGAGTGTGTTCCACAGAGTGGACCACCTTCGGTTTCACATCCTTGGTGATTTCACCTGCTATCGCTTTCAATTGTTCTTCTGTCAGAGTCTGATAGATATCCCATGCTTTCCTTGCCGTCTCTCTGTCCTTTTCATGCCAATCGAACGGAACTCCATAGTCAGCAAGGACTTCTACAGGGGTGTCGAAAGGAATTTCGAATATCTCTATGCCAAAGTCTCGAATAAGAGCCTTTGAACCAGCTGACCACCTGCCAGAGAGAATAGTGATAGATTTTCGGATAGAGGGATATGCCTTTCTCAGGTTGTGATGGGCAACGCATAACCAACTTCCCTTGTCACGGTTGTGTTTTGTGTATCTCAGGTACTTGGGATCTACTATGACAACGGGCCTAGCGGTTGCATCTTTAACTACGCAGTCGATTTGAAATCTGTTTCCTTCGCCATTAGTCATGCGTTCTGGGCCTACGCTGTACCCTAGTGGTGTAGCCATATTGCGTATCGCTTGAGTAACGTCCCTCTCGATGAGTTTACCCACTGCCTCGCCGAGAGCACTTGCTGGATTGGCAACCAACATGATGCACCTCCCTCTTTATATCTATTTGACAAGGGTCAAAATACTCTCCTTGAGAGGAACTTTATGCCTCTGTGGATTGTTAGCCCACTTGCCGCCGCGTTCTCGTAGCACCTCTACCATATAGAAGGAGAACCCAATACCTAGCGCCAGTTGGCCAAGGTACTCTTCTGTGGGGATATAGACGCCATAAGGGGCCGAGTCTCCAAGGACTAATACAAAGTCGGCATCTTTCTTGAGGGCGTTGTAGACTTGCTTTAAGACCTTGAGCATGTCATCAAAATAGGTAGCAACCATGATGTCATAGCTCTTTCTGCCGCCTTTGTGCAGTCTCACTTCTCCTAGAGTTTTTACTTTATCCGCGAGTTGAGCGTAGACGGTAGGAGATGCCCGGCGAATATCATCGGTTACTAAGTGCTCCTCATCATAATCGCTTCTGCGTATCTGGGTGGTCGCCGCCACCATTAGCTTATCTCTAATCTCGCGGGTAATTTCTCCCCAGGATGACATCATTCCGAAGAAGTAGGTTTCCAGTCGAGTCCTATCGGCGTAATCGTAATTATTGAGATATGGGGGTGAAGTAATAGCAAGATCTATGCTTTCAGTCCTTATTTTGGGATGCCTTTCCCTAGCATCGCCCTCAATCAATATACATTCGACCTTTGGCCTCTTCTGAGACAATACCACCCGCAAGTCCCTATGCATTCTCCATGCTTGCTTGCAGAATTCTTCTAGACCGTCTTTCTCAGTTTTCCTTTGGTGCATCTTGGCTGGTGCGATATAGGGCCAGCCCGTCGCAGCCTTGGCAGCGGTACGAAGGGTATCCGTTAATGCGAGATTTACAAATCGTCTAATGTGCTCATCACTAACCTGCTGACTAATGGTATCACGAATCACAACGAGTTTAGCTAAGTTTTCGGGGGAGTAGCATTTCCTTACCAATTTTGGTAGAGGACTTAGGTCAACCGTTTCAGTGCCGCCGTTATCGATGATCTCGGTGACCTCACTAGTTATTTCGCTAATGGACCTTTCCAGTGCTTCTAGATCATACTCCCAAAACACCTTTGTTTGAGCGGCTTCAAACACGAAGGGATGTGCTTCTATGCCTATGGAGTTGACACCCTTAGATTTTGCCACCACAGAGGTGGTCCCGCATCCCACAAATGGGTCGAGAATCCAGCAGTTTTCATCAAGTTTGTACTGGCCAATCTTTGTCTCAATGAGGCGATAGGAATAGCCAGCAGGGTACTTGAACCATCTATGGATTGCTGCACGCAGGCTGTCTTTGAAAGTGCCATACTCTCTTGCCTGCTCCTCCGATAGAACCATATGCCTACGCCGCACTTCATATGGTTGTTTGTTTATCTTCTTCTGGGCAACAGATGTCCCCATAAATTACCCCTTCGGCTTTTCAGATGGGTTCGCCGTGGCTTTCTAAGTCCTCTAAGTACAGGTCGATCGCTTCCTTGATGTTTGACAGCGCTTCTTCCTTATTGGTCCCATAACTGA
>CAZERB010000095.1:0-4711 GCA_964514645.1 uncultured Anaerolineales bacterium | reverse complement strand
GTTCTCCACCCCATCCCCCTACCCTTGAATGGTACCCCTTCCTGGTGCTCCACGATGCCTACGTCTTGGGCGACCCCAATCGGGAGATAATGAGCAAACTCTACATCAGCGAGGGCACCTTCAACCGCACCCGTCGCCGAGCCATCCGAGCCCTGGCCAAAGCCCTTCTGGAGATGGAACGAGGGGCCAGACGAGAGATCTCCTAACCCTACCTCTGAAGGCCGTCGCTAAGCCAGCGTCTGCTATCAGCCCTTCAGCGCTCATCCAATCCCCAAAGTTGACACTTTTTGGCAGTTCGTGGTCTGGTATTGGCACTCCTTTTGTGATTGAATGAGGGTGAACTAAGGAAGAAAGGGGGAAAACGATGAGTCGCTGGGCATGGCTTTTGATGGGAGGGTTGGTTGTGGCCGCATTTGTGACCTGTGGCTGCCTGGGTTCTGTGATCTTGATCGATAGCGCCATCCCCGCCCTCTCCCGATGGGCAGCCCCCTATGGCATAGAGGGGAGAAAGCCGCCCTCGGAAAGCGTAAACATAGAGAACGTCCTCCCTCAGCAAGTGAAGGAATACGATCTAACAGAGATCGTTGAGCCCCTACCTCCAATGACGCTGGATATTGTTGCCCCTAGCAAGCAGGGTAACTATGGTGATGGCGCTCAGATAGTCCACCTCATCGCCGCCCAGATGGAGGGCATTAAGGAGGCACAGAGCCTGGTTGCCCAGGTCGATGAGGAGGTGGATGAGGCTGGGGCGGTGAGCCTCAATGGCTGTTGGCGTGCCTTCGCACCTTGGAGCGGCGCTTGGAAGATGAGCAGGCTTGCTTGGGATAAGTGGTACGTCCGCTTCCGTATTCCCACTTGGGATGACCAGGCCTACGGCGTGGCCTGGAATAACGGGTCCTGGCTCTTCATGGCCACCAGCGGTTCAAAGTCGGCTATCGAGGATTTTTTGACCGATTTCGATTACTAGAAAGGAGCGGAAAATGACCACCAACGATGTCATTCGACTTTCTGGGCCTAACTACCTCCGTTGGGCAGGGCGGATCTTGGCGCTGGCCGTGGCTGCCTTCTGGCTCTGGTGGGGCGTTGGCTCGGCCTATGTTGAGGGCTTCAGTTGGGCCAGCCTCCTGGCCCACTCGATCCCAGGCCTGCTCATACTCATCGCCACCCTGGTGGCCTGGAGATGGGAAGGGATCGGCGGGAGCCTCCTCGTGGGGGTAGCCATTCTGGTCACAGGCTTCCTCCTCTGGGCCCTTATCTTCCGCGGAGGCTACCGAGCGATGGCAGCCATCGTCTGGTCCACTATGGCCCTGCCTCCTCTCCTGGCCGGGGTTCTCTTCCTCGCCTCATGGCGGAGAGGAGGAGAAGGAACCGCACACTGGTGACAGTCATCTGCATAGGAGGCGAATCATGACTGGTACGGAATTCAAGCACCGGCTCCCCGGGTATATCGCCACGGGGCTAGTGATCCTGACAACCTCCTTCTGGACGTTCTGGGGCGTGGGGGAGATGTACTACGAGGGTTGGTGGGGAGCGTGGTACAATCGGTTACCCTACCTGGTGCCTGCTGCAGTGTGTCTGGCTTTTACACTGATGGCACTCACTTGGCCCCGTTTTGGGGGCTGGCTGATCATTCTGATTGGCGGTGCCTTTACCGCATGGCGCTGGTGGCGACAGGTATATCTTGGCCGTCTGACCTTAAGTTGGATGTTGGGCTGGTTTCCCATAAGCGGCCTGTTGGTCGTCACTGGTGTGCTGTTTCTTTTCGAGGCTCGCTACCGACGACAGCGGGGCGCCCAAGGGTGGGCGCTGCCTGAAGGTTGGCTTCAGCGCAACCGGCGTTACATCGTGGCCCTAACCCCTCCACTACTAGTGTTTGTCTCAGTAACAGCTCTCTTTGCGCCCTTGCTGCTGACCCGGGTTGACGATGGCGACCGGGGCGTACGGCTGATTGAGGGCAACGGCGTAACGCTAGCGTGGGCGCCGGCCGGGCCGGGTTGGTCTGAGGGGATAGGCCCGAGCCGGGTAGCAGGCAGGCTGCTCCCCGGAGCGAACCTCTCGTGGAATGACATCGCTCTTTACGGTGTGCCCCTGGTTGGCTTTGGAGACAAGCCGGGGTACGAAGACAGGGACGCTACGGCGGAAGGTATGGAGACCACAGGTCTCTGCCGGTACCTGAGCGAGGACGGCACGGCCTTGATGACCGAGCCGCAGAACATCTGGCGCATGCCCACCACTGACGAGATCGTGCGCTCTCTCGTTCGAGGCGGTGAGAACGCCGGGTGCGCCTGGGACGGCGAGTCCGCGAATGCCGACTGCAGCAGGCAGCCCAACAAGGACACCCCATTGTGGGCTCCAGATGAGTCACCCATCTACTACTGGTCGGCCGACGAATACGATGAGGAAGAAGCCTGGTACGTCCCCTACACCGGTGGGGGTCGGTACGGCGGGGTGATCGGTCACCAGCCGAAGAACTGGGGAAACCCCCGCCACGGCTACCGCTGCGTGCGGGAGTAGAACTTCACGGAGGTGAGAAGATGTTCAGGAAGTTATTACGGATGCTGAGAGGGCCGGAGGAGTTCTTTGAAGAGGTTCGAGGAGAAGGATACCACGAGCCCTTCATATTCCTTCTTCAAATATCGGCGGTGATCGCCTTTTTCACCCCTATCGTGAACTATCTGGGCTGGGAAAGCACGGACCGCACCTCCACCTATCAGGCCCAAATTCTGGCCTGGCAAGTTACCCGGGACTACCTGCTCCCTAGACTGGGGGCGGCGGCCTACTTTGTCGAGCCGCTGCTCATACTGGGGCTGGCTCTGGTCATCGCCTTGCTCCTGGCCGGGTTCTTGCACCTAGTCTTTCGCGCCCTAGGCGGGCAGGGGGCAATCTTGAACGCCTGGAAGGCGACTTGCTACGGGACAGGGCCTTGCGTGCTGCTGGGCTGGGTGCCCTACTGGACTCTCTTTGTAGGGGCTTGGTCCTTCGTTTTGCAACTCTACTTCGGGCCCAAAGTGCTCTACCGCATGCGGGAGGGACGGGCTCTTTTGATCCTGGCTTTCTTCGTGGGAGCCACGCTGCTGGAATTCGCCACCAAGGGAACCACAGTGCACCTTGGTGTACGGTGAATGGCCATGAAGAAACGGTAGGAAAAGTCGTCGTTCTGTACGAGGTGGGGGCGTGGATATAACCAATTGGGGAAAGTTCGCCCGTGAAGGGAGGTATTCAACATGGAAACCTATGGGTGGATTATTGCAGCCATTGTGCTAATTTACATGGCTGTCTGTTTCGGCAAGATAGCAACCAAGCATGGTAAGAACCCCATTCTTTACGGGGTACTGTCCCTCGTGGGACCAGTAAACTTGATCCTCTTGGGTTACTGGGCGTTTTCAGATTTTGAAACTCAGGAAAGAGAGTAGGTGTTTGTGAAGCGAGCCTAAACTTGGCAGGAGTTTCGCTTTCTTCGGCAGTTCTTGATTTGGTTTTCTTATTAAGTGCTACCTCTCCTGGTCAGGTTTTTTCCTCGCTTCCGGGCGGAGAGCCAGGCCACAAGCGTAGGAAGACAGAAGTTAAGCAACGGACGAGCGGATGAACCTTTCTCATCCGCTCGTTTGTGCTATAATGGGATTGTGTAATTGCGGGAGTCAGAGGAGGCGGAGATGGAACTGGTGATAGTAGTTTTGTTGGCGGTGATTCTGTCAGCGCTACTATTAGTGTGGTTGCAGACCAATAGACGCCTCAACCGTCTGGATGAGCGGGGGCTGAGCCAGGAGCAGTTGGACGCCCTGGCTCAGCGACTCTTGGACTCAGATCAACGCATCCTGGCTACCACTACCCAGACCTTTGGGGAGTTGCAATCGAACCTAGGGCAACTCTCTCAAGCCACCCAACAGATGATGGAGGTGGGCAAGGATATCGCTAGCCTAGAGGATCTCCTTAAACCGCCCAAATTGAGGGGCGGCATGGGGGAGACGCTCTTGGAGATGCTTCTGGCTCAGATATTCCGAGTCGAGAGGTTTTATGAGTTACAACATCGGTTTCGCAGTGGCGAGTCTGTGGATGCGGTCATCAAACTGGGGGAAAATCTCGTTCCCGTGGACGCCAAATTCCCTCTAGAGAGTTTCAGGCGCATTCTGGAAGGTGAGACTGAGGCGGAGCGGCGAGCAGCGCGCCGGGAGTTCATCAAGGTGGTCAAGAACCATATCGATAATATCGCCCAGAAATATATCTTGCCCGATGAGGGGACCTTCGATTTCGCCCTTATGTATATCCCCGCTGAGAACGTCTACTACGAGACCATTATCAAGGGCGAGGGAGAGGAAGGTCTCTTCCCCTATGCCCTGGAGAGGAGGGTTATCCCGGTCTCCCCTAACTCCTTCTACGCCTACTTGCAGGTTATCGTGCGCGGCTTGAGGGGGTTACAGATAGAGGAACGTGCTCAGGAGATAATGGCCCATCTGGAGCGGTTACAGGGAGATTTCGATCGCTTTCATCAAGATTTTGAGACCTTGGGCACCCATATTCAACACGCCCGCAGCAAATATGAGGAGGCCGACCGCAAATTGGAGAGGCTTGGCGATAAGTTAACTGCCATCGGGGAGACTGAACGGGAGGAGTTGCCACCACCAGAGGTGGCTCAACTAGAGCAAGAAACTTAGGGGAAAACCATAGACCTTTCTCACCAAGGGGGCTAGTCCCTGGATCATGAAGCCGGTCC
>CAZERB010000094.1:0-4726 GCA_964514645.1 uncultured Anaerolineales bacterium | reverse complement strand
CTTCAACACATGGCGGCCGCCTATTGGACCCATGCTCCGGCGACGGCAAACCCGCCGCTTATCTGGCCAGAGCCTGGAACCTGGAACCCTATGGCATCGAGATCGATGGGAAGAGAGCCAACGAGAGCGCTCGAAGACTCAAGAGGGCGCTCCACTCCGACTACGCCAAGGTAAGAGCGCCTCACAGCTCCTTCCAGGTTCTCTTCTTGAATCCCCCCTACGCCTACGACGAGGGCAAATTCAAGCGCCTCGAGTACAAGTTCCTAATCGAGACTACAAAGTGGCTCCAGCCGGGAGGGGTCTTGATCTACCTGATCCCCCAGCACCGGCTTGACACGAGGGTATCCAAATTCCTCGCTACCCACTACAAAGAGATAACCATCTACCGCTTCCCCGATCCGGAATATGCGTCCTTTCGCCAGATCGTCCTCTTCGCCCGCAAGAAGCGGCAACCCCTGCTGGATGGGTCCCTTGCCATCGATCTCGCCCAGAGTGCTACGTCGGAGCTCCCTGTGCTCCCCGATTCCACCGACGAACCCTACTCCCTCCCTACACCCATGGAGAAGTCCTTCTACTTCCGAGGAGCCCAGGTGGATCCCCAGGAAGCCCTGGAGGAGGCCCTCACCAGCGGTGCCTGGAGGAGCCGCGAATGGAGGGAACTCCTGGAGCCTCCATCAACTGCTAACACCCTGCGACCTCTCATGCCCCTCAAGAAGGGCCACCTGGCCATGCTCATCGCCGCCGGGTTGATGCGTAACCTAGTCTTGGAGAGAGGTGGAGAACGACTCCTCATCAAGGGACGCACCCGCAAGGTGCAGGAGGAGGTGGACTCCGGGGAGGAGAACACTGAGATAGTACGGGATCGCTTCCTCACCGAGATTACCTCTCTGGACCTGAACACGGGAGAGGTCGAGGAGCTGGACGAGGCAAACAAACTCACCCAGTTTATCGACTCTTGGAAGGAGGTCATAGCCGAGCAAGTCATAAACACCCTCAAGCCCATCTACAACTTCGACTACCACCAGATGGAAGAGACCCTGGAGAAGGTGCTAGATACCCTCAGCCGCTATCGCCGCCTCCCCGGAAGGGCGAGGACCGGCCTCTTCGAGGCCCAGAAGCACGTCACCGTGGCCATCTGGAGACGTCTCCTGGAGAGCGACTACGCCATCTGCGTGGGTGAGATGGGAGTCGGCAAAACAACCGTTGCAGTCTCGGTGGCAGCTCTCTTGAAAGGCCAAGGATATCCAGCCCTGGTCATCTGCCCACCTCATCTGGTCGGTAAGTGGATCCGGGAGATACGGGGCATCGTGCCTTTGGCCCAGGTCGCGGCGTTGAAGCGAGTGAGAGACGTGGATCGCTTCGTCAAAGAGGCTCCCTACTACCAGGGGAGACCTCTGTTCGCGGTCGTGAGCCGGGAGATGGCCAAACTGGGCTCCGGCTGGCGACCAGCGGTCTCCTCTAGACGCGTCCGCCTTGATGGGTCAAAGGATCACCCGGGACGCATCGCCCGGGTCTATACCTGTCCTCACTGCGGAGAATTCCTCCTCGACGATGAGGGGGGAATGGTGGAAAGAGAGGACTACTTCGACAAGAAGCGCAGATGTAGCAACTGCCAGGAACCCCTCTTCCAGTTCACGCGCATGAACGACGAGAACGAGAGCAATTTCAAAGAGTGGACCCTGGATCACCACAGGCAAGGAGGAGATCTCTGGGGCAGGCCCAAGCCACCAGCCCGCGCACGATACCCGTTGAGTGACTACATCGCCAAGCGATACCGCGGCTTCTTCAAGCTCCTCATCGTGGATGAGGCACACCAATACAAGGCGCAATCCACCGACCAGGGGTACGCCATGGGCGCCCTGGTGAAGGCCTGCAGGAAGACCATCGCCTTGACGGGTACTATCTTCGGGGGGCGAGCCACCAGCTTATTCTACCTCCTCTATCGGTTGTCCCCCGAGGTGAGGAGGTGTTTCGGCTGGAGCGAGGCCCAGGCCTGGGCGGAACGGTATGGCATCCTGGAGAGGGTCACCAAGTACGATGAAGGAGATGATGGATACGGCTATTACACCGCCAAGAGGAGAAGACGCACCTACGTCCGCGAGCTGCCGGGCATATCCCCGGAGTTGGTCACCTTGCTTTTGGACAGCACGGCTTTTCTGAGATTGGCCGACCTGGGGTTCGAACTGCCGAGCTACGTGGAGATCCCCAGGATCCTCTCCATGGACCCGGAACAGGCAGAGGCCTACGAGCAACTGCGAGACACCCTCGAATCGGTCGTCCGTGCCAGGCTGGCCCAGGGGGATCATTCCCTTCTGGGGGCCTACCTTCAAGCCCTCCTCTCCTACCCCAACGCCTGCTTCCGAGAGGAGGTGGTGACCGATCCAGAAGGAGAAGTCATAGCGGCAGCACCCTCCCTGGGAGAGGAGAGACTCTACCCCAAAGAGAGGTGGCTATTGGAGCTGGTCAAGAAGGAGAAAGAAAAGAGGAGGAGGGTGCTCGTCTTCTGCCGCCAGACGGCCACCCGAGACATCACCCACAGACTGGCCGAGATCCTGCGTAGGGAGGGAGTGAAGGTGGCGGTCTTATCGGCTAGCGTAGGCACTGAAACCCGAGAGCGGTGGCTGAAGCAGCGGGTGAGGAAAGGGATAGACGTGCTCATCACGAACCCTCGCCTGGTGGAGACGGGGCTAGACTTGGTCGCCTTCCACACCAGCGTGTTCTACGAGATAGAATACAGCCTCTACACTCTGATGCAAGCCGCCAGGCGCACTTGGAGGTTAGGGCAAATTTACGACGTAAAGATCTACTACACCGTCTACGCCAATACCATGGAGTACCGGGCTATGACCCTCATAGCCCAGAAGCTGGCCGCAGCCCTGCTCCTCTACGGGGATGCGGTGGAGGGAGCCCTGGTACAGGAGGCCGATACCGGAAGAGGCTTCCTGGCCGATCTGGCCAAGAGCGTGATAGAAGGAGCGGAGGTAGCTGACCTGAATCAGCTCTTCGCCCAGCAGAACCAAGAACGGATCGTTCAAGGGGACGCTTTCCTGACGGACAAACCACTCTCACTCCAAGACCGCCCGGTCGAGGAGCAAGGTCGCGAGCCCCTCAAGGAGGTCAATATGGAGGACTACCGTCAGATGCAACTGTGGTGAGCCGATTATCAGGCTTCTTGACAACGGCGGCTTTCCAGGATACACTTGCTATAATGCGCATAATGTACAGGAGGCAGCATGAAGGAGGATCGAGTGGGTATCGCCGAAGCGCGGAGGCAACTCTCCGAGTTGATAAACCGAGTGGCTTTCGGCGAAAAGCGAGTCGTATTGGAATCTCGGGGGAAGGCCAAGGCAGCCCTAGTAAGCCTTGAGGACCTCCAAAAACTCGACCGCCTCGATCTGGAGGTGGCTAAGCAACCTGAAGATCGGTGGGAGGCCCTGAAAAGGGCAAGGGAGGTTCGAGAGGCCATCCGAGAGATGAGAGCGGGGCAGCCCCTCCCCGATTCAGGAGAGGTTCTGGGCGAGTTGAGGGAATCTCGTGCGCACGGGCTCTGAGATCTGCATCGATGCCAGTTTCGCCCTCAAGCTCGTCCTCTTCGAGCCGGACAGCGAAGAGGCTCACGACCTGTGGGAGAGCTGGCTTGGCAGTGATCTCTTGGTCATCGCCCCGCTGCTCCTCTTCTTTGAGGCCACGTCGGTAATCCGCAACCACGTGCACCGAGAGCTGATCTCGGAGGAGGCGGGACGGGAGGCGCTGGAGGCCCTTCAGGGGCTTTCCATCAGAGCGGTGCACTCCGAGGAGCTGCACTTGCGAGCCTGGGAGTTCGCCACTCATTTCGACAGGCCAACCGCATACGACAGCTACTACCTGGCCGTGGCCGAGGCCACAGGCTGCGACCTTTGGACCGCCGATCAAAGACTCTATAACGCAGTTGGAGAAGAACTCTCCTGGGTCAATTATCTAGGGAAGTAAACCTCCCTGCGGAAGGGATGAAGAAAACCGAATAGCGCGAGGAGTAGTTTCTTGCAAGAAGGGCCATCGTTCGATGGCCCTTGCTCGTTCCTGAGGGCTAAGACTATGAACGGGTGTGGAGGACCGGCAGAGCCGGACCCTTCCCACCTGCTTCTGGGCTTGTCCCGAGGTACAACCTGTTAAGCGAGGTGGTATCGGAGCCAATCGTGTGAGACAAGACAACCCGATGGAAATCAACAGGGCCGGATCATCCATAGGGATCCCGGCCCAATTATTTGGGAGGAAAGAATCTATGACGCAGGCCCATGATGACCGACGGGCCGGATGGGAGAACACCCTTCTCCTGGGCGCACTGAGAACTAACCTCTGGATCCTGCAGAGGCTGGCCGAGAGGCTGGAGGCGGGAAGGCCGCCCGAGGTGGCAAAAACCAAGCCTATCCTCACCCCTGCCGACGCCGTCAAGTCGCTGGCGGAGGAGATGGAGCCCCTGGAACAGGAGCAGTTCCGGGTGATCCTCCTCACCACCAAGAACACAGTGATAGATACCCTCCTCCTCTACCAGGGCAACATCCACACCATTTACGTACGGGCCGCTGAGGTCTTCCGGGAGGCCGTGAGGCGAAACGCCTACTCCATCATAGTCGTTCACAACCACCCCTCGGGCCAGGCGAGTCCGTCAAGCGATGACTTAACGATAACAGCGCAACTCGAGAAAGCGGGGGATCTCCTGGGCATCGCCCTCCTGGACCACATCATC
>CAZERB010000093.1:0-4744 GCA_964514645.1 uncultured Anaerolineales bacterium | reverse complement strand
GTCTTGAAGAACCTCCTCCAATACGGCTACAAAGGTAAGGTCTACCCCATCAACCCCAAGGCCGACGAAATCCTGGCTCTTAGAGCCTATCCCAGCGTTCTCGATGTCCCTGGGGAGATCGACATGGCGGTCATCGTGGTTCCGGCTCCCATAGTGCCTCGGGTTTTGGAGGAGTGTGGCCGAAAGGGGGTGCGAGGGGTAGTGATCATCACCGCTGGCTTCCGCGAGGTGGGTGGCCAAGGGCTGAAGGAGGAGAAGAGGTTGGCAGAGATAGCCAGCCGCTACGGTATGCGCATCATCGGCCCCAACTGCTTAGGCCTTATCGATACCCTCTGTTCCCTCAACGCCACCTTCTCGCCCAGCATGCCCAAGCGAGGCGATGTCGCCATCATGTCCCAATCGGGAGCCCTTCTGGTCGCTATCCTCGATTGGGCGGTCGCTGAGGAGATGGGCTTCTCCCGGGTAGTGAGCCTGGGGAACAAAGCAGATGTCGACGAGGTGGATATACTAGAGGCTTGGGGGGAAGATCCCTACTCCAAGGTGATCGCCGCTTATCTGGAAGGGGTCGACGATGGGAGGAGGTTCATGGAGGTGGCCCGTCGCGTCACTCTCAAGATGCCCATCGTAGTCATCAAGGCGGGGACAACAGAAGCGGGTGCCAGGGCTGTCTCCTCCCACACGGGTAGTCTAGCCGGCTCGGAAAAGGCCTATGATGCGGCCTTGAGGCAATCGGGGATTGTGCGCGCTAACTCCATGGAGGACCTCTTCGACTACGCCTTCGCCTTCTCCCAACAACCTCTCCTCAAAGGTAACCGCATCGCTATCGTCACTAACGGAGGAGGGGCAGGGATAATGGCTTCTGATGAGGTGGAGCGAGTGGGGCTGAGGCTGGCCCCCCTCGCCCGGGAGACGATAGAGCGGCTGAGGGAGCGTCTGCCCCCTGAGGCTAACATCTACAACCCCGTCGACTGTCTCGGGGACGCCGACGCCGAAAGGTACGGATACGCCCTGGAGACGGTCCTCAACGATGAGAATGTGGATGGGGTAATCGCCGCCTTCACCACCCAGGTGGTGGTCAAGGTGGAAGATTTCGCCTGGGTAATTGTGGAGACGGCAAAAAGGTATGAGAAGCCCATTCTGGCCTCCTTCATGGGAGGGAAGATCTCCCAGGCGGGGATAAAGGTCCTGAGAGAAAACGGCATCCCCAACTACCATTTCCCAGAGCGGGCGGTGGGAGCCGTGCGCGCTATGTATCAGCGCCGTAGATTTCTGGATAACCCTCCTCGGGAGATTGAGCAGTTCGAGGTCCACTCTCAATGGGCGCAAGAGGTCTTCCAGCGAGTCCGTTCTGAGGGAAGGCTTACGGTGGGGGACGCTGAGGCGCGCAGGGTGATGGAGGCTTATGGCATCCCCTTGCCCCAGTCGGTATTGGCCAGGAACCCAGAGGAGGCGGTCGAGGCGGCGGAAAGCATCGGCTATCCGGTGGCCATGAAGATAGCCTCCCCCGATATCCTGCATAAGACCGACATCGGAGGGGTAAGGCTCAATATAAGGGCTCCTGATGAGGTTAGGGATAGCTTCGACCTTTTGAACTATCGAGCCTTGCAGTTTATGCCCGAGGCTGAGATTTGGGGAGTGCTCATTCAGGAGATGGTTGAGGGTTGCCATGAGATACTGGTGGGGATGAGCCGCGACCCACAATTTGGCCCCCTCTTGGCTTTCGGCTTGGGTGGGATCTACGTGGAGGCCCTCAGAGATGTGACCTTCCGCATCGCTCCCGTGGCTCGCTGGGAGGCTAGGGAGATGCTCTCCGAGATCCGTGGCTATAACCTATTGCGGGGCGTACGAGGGGAAAGGCCAGCGGACCTAGAAGCGATCGCAGATTGCATCCTGCGGGTCTCTCAACTGGTGACCGATTTCCCAGAGATCGTAGAACTGGATATAAACCCCCTTATAGTCTGCGAGGAGGGAAAGGGAGCGGTGGCAGTCGATCTGAGGATGGCTCTCCAATGATTAAGGAGGTTTTATCCCTGCCTCAGTCGCGAAGGAGGAGAAATGGTTGAAAAGGCGGTGGCGATATATGTGACTTCGGCGGAGACCTTCTCCGGCAAGAGCTCGCTATGTGTAGGGGTGGGTTTGAGGTTTCTCCGCGATGGGTTCCGCGTGGGCTATATGAAGCCCATAAGCAGCACGGCCAAGCGGATAAGGGGGCAGGCCATAGATGAAGATGTAGAGTTTATGAAGGGACTCTTTCAATTAGAGGAGGATTCAGAGATCCTGGCCCCGGTCTGCCTCGACCCCCTTACCCTGGAATCGATCCTCAAGGGGGAGAGGATAGACGTAAAAGAGCGCATAAAGAAGGCCTACAAGCAGGCGTCTAAAGGTAAGGATGTGATGCTTTTGGGAGGCGGGGCTTCCCTGAACGATGGAGCCTTGGTTGGTCTCCCATCTCAAAAGGTAGCGGAACTTCTGGGGGCCTGGGAGTTGGTTATCATCAGATATGAGGACGATCTATCCCTGAATAGCCTGCTCCTGCGACAGGAAGTCTTTGGCGAGTCGATGTTGGGGGCTGTCCTCAACGCTGTCCCTAAGCGGAGGCTCGAATACGTGCGGAGGACGGTCAGGCCGTTCCTCGAGGATCGAGGGATAAAAGTCTATGCTGTCTTGCCGGAAGAGCGGATTCTCCTCTCCATGAGTGTGGGGGAGTTGTCGGAGATTTTGGGCGGACGGATACTCAACTCCCCAGAGAAGGCGGACGAGTTAGTGGAGCATCTGATGATCGGAGCTATGAGCGCAGACAGCGCCCTCTCCTTCTTCCGCCAGAAGCCCAACAAAGCGGTCATCACCGGCGGCGACCGGCCGGATATCCAACTGGCGGCCTTGGAGACCTCCACCAAATGCCTAATCCTCACTGGAAACCTCTATCCCAACGCCGTCATCCTGGCACGGGCGGAGGAGTTAGGCGTGCCCATGATTTTGGTGGGCCAGGACACGCTAACGGCGGTGGAGATTATCGAGCGCTACTTCGGGAAGACCCGTTTCCACCAGAAGAAGAAGATCGAGCGGTTCGAGAAACTATTAGAGAGGCATTTCGACTTCGAGGGGCTATATAAGGCGCTGGGATTGAAGACTAGGTAGAATCGCGAAGGACGAAAGGGCGAATTTCACGAATAGGTAGTTCAGATGGTACAGGCTGGTCGTTCTACAAAAGGGTATGATTTCGACGACATTACGAGCGAGATTATCGGAGCCTGCATCGAGGTACACAGAAACTTGGGGGCTGGTTTCCAGGAGATAACTTACCAGCGCGCTTTAGCCTTAGAGTTACAAGCCAGGTCGATAGATTTCGTGCGGGAAGAGAAGATACCCGTCTACTATAAAGGAAAGCAGATAGACACGCGCCGGGTTGACTTCGTTGCCGAGGATTGCGTTGTGGAGATCAAAGCGAAGAGCGAGTTCGATCCTGAGGATTACATACAGACTCTTTCCTACCTCAAAGCGTCAGGTTACCGTTTGGGTCTTCTGGTCAACTTTGGTAACAAAAGAGCCGAATTCAAGAGGTTGGTGAATTCCCAAGACATAAAAGAGTGAGTGTCTCCTTTCGGGTTATTCGTTTCTTTCGCGGCATTCGTGATTCAATCCCTATGTACAGCCAGTGTAATCAAGGAGGATAAACCATGACCATGATCGAAGACATATACGCGCGGGAGATCCTCGACTCCCGGGGCAACCCCACCGTGGAGGTGGAGGTCGTCTTGATTAGCGGGGCGGTGGGGCGGGCGGCAGTCCCCTCCGGCGCCTCCACCGGTGCCCACGAAGCCCTGGAACTACGCGATGGCGAGGAGAAGCGGTACGGGGGCAAAGGGGTGCTTAAGGCGGTGGAGAACGTGAACGAGAAGATCGCCGAGGACCTCATCGGCTGGGACGCCCTCGATCAGGCCGGCATAGACGCTTTTCTCGTGGGGCTGGACGGCACGCCCAATAAGTCGAACCTGGGGGCCAACGCCACCCTGGGCGTATCTTTGGCCCTGGCCAAGGCAGCGGCCAACGCCCTGGATTTGCCCCTCTATCGCTATCTGGGAGGCGTGGGGGCCAACACCTTACCCGTCCCCCTGATGAACATCCTCAACGGGGGAAAACACGCCGCCGACGCCACCGACCTCCAGGAATTCATGATTGCGCCCGCCGGAGCGCCTAACTTCAGCGAAGCCCTGCGCTGGGGAACGGAAGTCTATCACAGTCTGAAGGCGGTTCTTAAGAAGAGAGGCTACAACACCAACGTAGGTGATGAAGGTGGCTTTGCCCCATCGTTGGGCTCCAACGAAGAAGCGATCGAGGTGATTTTGGCCGCCATAGAGAAGGCGGGCTATAAGGTCGGAGAGGATATATATATCGCTCTCGACCCCGCAGCCACGGAGTTCTATGAAGAGGGAGTATACCATCTGAGAAAAGAAGGGCGAAAGTTGACCGGCGCCCAGATGGTCGATTTCTACGCCCATTGGGTCGAGACTTACCCCATCATCTCCATCGAAGATGGCTTGGCGGAGGACGATTGGGAAGGTTGGAGGCTCCTTACTCAGAGAGTAGGCGACAAGATCCAGATCGTGGGCGATGACCTACTTGTTACCAACGTTCAACGTCTAAAGCGCGCCATCGAGGAGAAGGCAGCCAACTCTATCCTCGTCAAGGTAAACCAGATAGGGACCCTTTCTGAGGCTATAGCGGCCGTGGAGATGGCCAGGAA
>CAZERB010000092.1:3469-4795 GCA_964514645.1 uncultured Anaerolineales bacterium | reverse complement strand
TGCATGGTGATCCGCCCCTACGGCTATGCCCTCTGGGAGAATATCCAGAAGGCCCTAGACGCAAGATTCAAGGCCACCGGCCACAAAAACGCCTACTTCCCCCTCCTCATCCCCGAGAGTTTCTTGGCCAAGGAAGAGGAGCATGTGGAGGGGTTCGCGCCTCAGTTGGCGGTGGTGACCCATGGCGGGGGCAAAAAACTCGAGGAGCCCCTCATCGTCCGCCCCACCTCGGAGACGATCATCAACGCTATGTTCGCCAAGTGGATCAGGTCTTGGCGGGACTTGCCCCTGCTCATCAACCAGTGGTGCAACGTGGTGCGGTGGGAGTTGCGCACCAGGCTATTCTTGCGAACGCTCGAGTTCCTCTGGCAGGAGGGACATACCGCCCATGCCACGGCGGAGGAGGCGGAGGAGGAAACCCGTCGGATGCTAGAAGTCTATAGGGAGTTCGCCGAGGAGGAGATGGCTATCCCGGTAATCGTGGGGAGGAAGAGCGAATCGGAGAAGTTCGCCGGAGCCGTACACACCTATACCATCGAGGCTATGGTGCAGGACAGAAAGGCCTTGCAAGCGGGCACCTCCCATTTTCTGGGCCAGAACTTCGCCAAGGCGTTCGAGATCACCTATCAGACCAAAGATAACCGCCTGGAATATGTCTGGCAGACCAGTTGGGGCCTTAGCACCAGGGTGATAGGGGCCATCATCATGGTCCATGGCGACGACCAAGGGCTGATATTGCCTCCCCGCCTAGCGCCCATACAGGTGGTGATAGTCCCCATCTGGCGAAGCGATGAGCAAGAGATTAAGGTGCGAGAAGCGGTGGAGGGGGTTAAGGAAGAACTCAAAGGCCTGCGTTATGAGTTCGATGACCGGAAAACTTATACCCCTGGTTGGAAGTTCAACGAGTGGGAGCAGAAAGGGGTGCCGCTGAGGATCGAGATCGGGCCGCGAGAGGTGGAAAAGAAGCAGGTGGTCCTCGTGCGGCGGGACACGGGTGAGAAGAGTATAGCGTCACTAGAGGAGCTTAAAGAGCGGATGGAGGTCTCCCTAGAGGAGGTTCAGAAGAGCCTCTACCGTAGGGCTCTGGCTTTCCGAGAGGAGAACTCCTACCAAGTGGACGACTACGAGGAGTTCAAGCGGATCTTAGAGGGCCCGGGAGGCTTTGTTTGGGCCCACTGGTGCGGGTCGGCAGAGTGCGAAGCCCAGATAAAGGAGGAGACCAAGGCCACCATTCGGGCCATCCCCTTCCAGGAACAAGAGCGAGGTAGATGTATTCGCTGCGGTGAGACCTCCCTACAGCGGGTGGTCTTCGCCAAGGCCTATTAA
>CAZERB010000092.1:0-3369 GCA_964514645.1 uncultured Anaerolineales bacterium | reverse complement strand
TCGATCGTATAAGAAATGTGGTCTTATTATCCCATGGTGGTACAGGCAAAACCTCGCTAGCGGAAGCGATGCTCTACAGGACGGGGGCGATAAAGCGGCTAGGCAAGGTAGATGAAGGAACCACCGTCTCTGACTACGACCCGGAAGAGATACGCCGTCGCATCTCCGTTAACACCTCTCTCATACCCTGTGAATGGCGGGATCATAAGATAAACGTCTTGGATACTCCGGGCTACGCCGATTTCGTGGGGGAGATGAAGGGCGCTACTAGGGTAGCCGATGGCTGTATCATCCTCGTCGATGCCACCTCTGGAGTGGAGGTAGGCACGGAACTGGTCTGGAAATACGCCGATGAGAGGGATCTACCCCGTCTCGTCTTCGTCAATAAGATGGATAGAGATAACGCCAATTTTGGCCGTACCCTGAACCAATTGAGAGAGGCATTCGAAGGAAACTTTGTCCCCCTACAACTCCCGGTGGGTGAGGGAGAGGGGTTCGAGGGGTTTATAGATCTTATCACTATGAAAACCTATGTAGGGGAGAAGAACGAGGAGAAGGATATTCCCGCGGAACTATTGGAGGAGGCTCATTCTTTCCAACAGGCGTTGGTGGAAGCGGCGGCAGAAGCAGAAGATGAGTTGATCGTAAAATATCTGGAAGGTGAGGAGTTAACCGCCGAGGAGATGCGGCGAGGGTTGATAACTGGGACGAAGACCAGATCTGTTATTCTCGTCCTCTGCGGCTCAGCCACGCAGGTGGTGGGAAGCCAAGCCTTGCTCGATAGTATAGTAGACTATTTACCCTCCCCGGCCGAAAGGGAGGTGCGGGCTAGGAGCCCTTTATCGGGCTTAGAGGAGACCGTAGAGGTGAGTCCGGCTTCTCCCTTAGCCGCCCTGGTATTTAAGACCTTCGCCGACCCCTATGTGGGTAAACTCACCTATTTCCGGGTCTACACCGGAGTGATCGAATCGGACTCTCGAGTGCTCAACGCTTCTCGAAATAAGGAAGAGAGGATCGGCCAACCTTTTTACCTGCGAGGCAAAGAACAAGAAGCGGTGAAATCGATCCCCACCGGGGATATCGGAGCCGTGGCCAAACTACAGGCCACCTCGACGGGTGATACCCTTTGTGACAAGGATCACCCCCTCATCCTTCCGGAGATCGGCTTCCCCCACCCGGTCTACAGCGCGGCTATCAAGCCCAAGACGAAGGCGGATTTAGACAAGATGGGAACGGCGCTGGCCCGTCTGGTAGAAGAAGACCCCACCCTTCGTGTCAGTCGGGAACAGGATACAGGAGAGACGATCCTCTCTGGGATGGGCGAATCCCACGTGGATATCGCCGCCCGGCGGTTGCAGCAGAAGTTCGGGGTGGAGATCGAGACCGATGTCCCAAAGGTGCCCTATAAAGAGACCATCCGCTCCACCGCCAGCGCAGAGGGCAAACATAAGAAACAGACCGGCGGCCGCGGCCAATATGGGGTTGTGCAGTTGAGGCTTGAGCCTCTACCCAGAGGCCAAGGTTTCGAATTCGTGGACGACATCTTCGGCGGAGCCATCCCCAGGAACTTCATCCCTGCCGTGGAGAAGGGGCTCAAGGAGGCGATACAGACGGGGGTTCTGGCTAGTTATCCGGCCATCGATCTCCGAGCGGTCCTCTACGATGGGAAATACCACCCTGTCGATTCCTCAGAGATAGCCTTCAAGATCGCGGCTTCCCTAGGCTTTAAGAAGGCGATGGAAGAGGCGAGCCCTGTGCTCTTAGAGCCTATCATGAAACTGGCCATCACCGTCCCAGAAGAGTTTACAGGTGATGTCTTAGGGGACCTGAATAGCAAACGGGCTCGGGTTATGGGCATGGAACAGTCGGGAGGGATGAGCATCATCACCGCCCAGGCTCCCTTAGCGGAGGTACAGAGGTATGCCACCGATTTGCGCTCTATGACCCAAGGGCGAGGCAATTTCACCATGGAATTCGACCACTACGAGGAGGTACCGGACCACATAACCCAAGAGGTCATCGCCAGGGCGAGGGCGGAAAAGAAAGAGTAATCTTGTAGATATCCGACCAGACAGAGGGCGAGCAGATGGCTCGCCCTTCTTAGTTAGGTCGGGTATAGAAACCCGACCTACTGTATTAACCGGCTGAAGCCTCGATTCCTCTTCCACTACTAGAAATAGAGCCTTTGGGCGGTATCTGGTAAGGCGGGTATGGAAACCTCCTCTACCATTTGCTGGTTGGAATGGTGATGATGTAGTGTCGCAGTTTACCTGCGACGTTTTCGTCCGAGGTAAACTCGGACGCTACAAGTTGGGGATGTGGGGGAGGGGATGTAGCGTCGCCCTTCAGGGCGACGTTTTCCCGTCGGGCTAAAGCCTGACGCTACGCAGAAACTGGATTGGTGCTTGTCCTGGATTTAAAATCCAGGACAAGCGGTAGGAGGTAGGACGGGTATGGAAACCTGCCCTACACCGAACCTCCCCTAGTGAGAATGGCGAGGGGGATCTTGACCAGGGGGCGGAGGATGGTTCTTTTGATGCCCCCGGAGTGAGCGGCCAGGCTGAGGTCGTAGAAGTGGAGGGCTTCAAGCCACTTTCTCTCCTCTAGACGGATGCGACAGATGAGTTCCAGCGTTTTCGCGGCCTTCTCCTGCTCCCCTGCTTCCCGCAGAAGGTTAGCCGCCTCCTTTAGAGAACCTACCGCTTCCTCGTGCTGCCCACGCCTGCGGAAGAGTCCCCCCAGATTCCCCAAGGCCTGGGCTAGACCGAGGTTATCCTCGGCGGAGATGAATCTCTCCTTCGCAGCCTCGAAGGCTTTCTCTGCCTCTTCCCACCGCTGGGCTCGAAGGTGGAGGACGCCCAGGTTGTTAAGGCTCTCCCCCTGACCTCGTAGATCCCCTGCTTCAGCGAAGATGCCCTCCGCTTCCTTGAAGATAGAAGCAGCAGCCTCATAGTCACCCAGACGATAGAGACGTAGACCCTCTTCTTTTAACGATTCTGCTCGCTCTATGAGCCCGGTCCCCATCGCTTCCTGCTTCACTCCTCCATCGGCACGCGCAACACCACCTTGGTGCCCCGGCCAAGGGTAGAGGTCAGGGAGAGATCGCTCTCGATCAATCTGGCCCGCTCCCGCATATTGAGGAGGCCGAAATGACCGTCAGCATAGGCCTTTTCCCTGGCCGCAACATCGAACCCCCTCCCATCGTCCTCTACCGTAACCACCAGGGTCTTCTCATCTTCCTTCAACTCCAGACGGATATTCTGGGCGCCAGCATGTCTGCGGGCGTTGTTGACCGCCTCCTGCACGATAGAGAAGATGGTCCTTTCCACCTGACTATTGAGGCGTTTGTTGAAGCCGTGGGCGTCCAAA
>CAZERB010000091.1:0-4820 GCA_964514645.1 uncultured Anaerolineales bacterium | reverse complement strand
ACGAGGGGCGCGCTTCCCCCGCCAGCCTCGCCTGCAGGCGGCTCCAGGCCTGAGGTGAGGGGGCTGCCTGGGCAGTCTTGACTTGAAGGGATTGACTGACACACCTTTGTGTTGCCGACAAAGCAGTCAATTCCTTCCGACAGAAATTACACTCGGCCAAGTGTGCCTGGATTAGCGTCCGTTCAGAAGGGGTGACTTCGCCATCCAAATAGGCAACCAGCAATTCGCTCACTTCCTGACACTTCATTTTGCCACCTCCTTTTAGAAGATAAGAACGCCTGGGAAAGGAGCATCTTCTGTGAGCGCTCCCAGTTCCTTGCGCAGGGTTTTAAGAGCCTGGTTGAGCCGTGATTTAACCGTCCCTATTGGGATGTCCAAGATTTGGGCGATCTCGGCATATGGTAGTTCCCAATAGTAACGCAGGATGACGACCGCTTGCAGCTTATGGCTTAATTGGCTCAATGCCTGATGAATCGCTTTTTCTTCTGCCAGTTGGTCTGCGAACGGTAACGAAGATCCCCTCACCGATGTGGAAGAAATCTCATCTAACGAGAGCACCGGGAGACGTCGTTTGCGCCGCCGATTGAGACAATAGTTCACTGTGATGCGATGCAGCCAGGTGGTGAAGGCTCCTTTGGAGGGCTGAAAAGTGTGCAACGATTTATGCACTTGGATGAAGACCTCCTGAAGCACGTCCTCTGCCTCATTAGCATCGCTCAGCATCAGATAGGCGGTCTTATAAACTAAGTTCTTATGCTTTTGGAAGAGGGCGGCGAAGGCTTCCTCATCCCCGCCTTGACTGCGAAGAACCAGATCCATCCGCGGCGCTCCTCGAAACTCTCACTCTGATATATTATACACCGCTCCCAGCCCAGAAGTTCGCTAGGTAAGGGAACTATCACGTGATCTAGTCGGATGAAGATAGGGCAGGTTTGGAAACCTGCCCTACAATTAGTCCACAGCCAGCCAGCCTCGTGGTGTCAGATGGTAACATCTGACACCTTACGATTCACAAAGCGACATCTTTCACCCTAGACAGGCCAGGACGTTACATTCTTGCCCACCGCCATACCACCGCGCCTGGCGGCGGCTCTGGTGCCCCTTCCCGCCCCGGTGGCATGGGCACCGTCACTCTCTCCCAAGCGGGCTTCTCCAAATACTCCCGCATCACTCTTCGCCCCTCCTCTATCATCTCTCCGCTCTTGCTCAAATCCCACACGGGGAGGCCGGCGAAGGCCTCGAAGACCACATGATGCAAGATGACCTTGCCTGTGCACTCCATCAGGTCGTCGAGGAGTTGCTGATACATCATAGTGGAGATGGCCCTGTTGACGATGTTGAAAACACCCCTGCTATGCGGCATCTCTTGTCCAGCATAGCCCACGTTGATGGCGTAGACCTCGGCGGCCCCCTTCGCTGCGGCGATGGAGACGGGCACGTTGGCGACCACAGCCCCATCGACCAACTGATGGCCGGCCAGAAGCAGGGGCGGGAAATAGGCAGGGTGAGCGGCACTGGCCATCACGGCCTCCACTATCTCGCCCTCGGGTTTCTCCCCCCAGAGATACAAGATCCCCCAGTTCAAATCGGCGGCCGTAAGGTAGAGCCTCACTTTAGTGATATCGGAGAAATGGCGGACGCCCTCCGGCAGGTGTCTTTCTACGAAGCGGCGCAGTCTATCATTGGGGAAGAGACCATCATAGCCACAAATGAAGCGGCAGGCAGCCGTGAGAGAGAGGCTCAAAGGGTTGCCGGGGAAGATGTCCCTCTGCTTAATGGAGCGCCAAAGGGCAGCCAGCCTCTGGGCTCCCTCCAGCGTGGGGTCTGTGGCGATGAAAGCAGCGTTCATCGCTCCCGCCGAGGAGCCCACTAGGATCTGGGGCCTAATCCCCCTCTCGAAAAGGGCCAGGAGCGCCCCCACCTCCAAGGCCCCTCGACTCCCCCCTCCGCTGAGCACAAAGGCTATCATCGCTCACCTCCCCTGGCATCTCTACGAGGCTATTCTAGCCTCTTTCGCTCTTCCTGTCCAGAGTTGCGTTTGCTCGCTGCCCTCGATTTTTGTGATGTCAGGTGGTAACATGGAGACCACGGTCTGGAAAGAGAGGCTCGCGGTATTATCCGTATTATCCGCATCGTCTTTCGTCCGAGATAAACTCGGACGCTACATCCTTGCCCAGCGGTTCTTACCTACCATCCCTACCCTATTATTATTCAAGCCCATCTCCTCTCTTCTTCAGGCGTTTGCTCGACTCGTCTCCTTATGATAGACTTCTAAAAATAGAGGTCATCGAGGGGAGATGGGCCTAGATTGGCGTACTATCGCCGAGGCTAGAAGCAAGGTAAAGAAAGAGATAGGGACAGTAGTCAAGGATTGGGGCGGGCAGGTGCCCGTCGCTCTGGCCTACCCCAATAGTTACTACTTGGGCATGTCTAGCCTGGCCGTGCACGTGATCTACCGACTTTTCAACGAGCAGCCGGGGATAGTTTGCGAACGAACTTTTTTCACCAAGGGGCAGCCGATCTCCCTGGAATCCCAGAGGCCTCTCATGGATTTTGTCGTCCTGGCTTTCACCCTCTCCTTCGAGATGGACTATTTCAACCTGGTGGAGATGCTCCGCCGGGCCGGCATCCCTCCCCTGGCCGAGGAGCGAGACGAAAGGCACCCTCTCCTCCTGGCTGGGGGGCCCTGTGTCACCGCCAACCCCGAGCCCTTGGCCCCTATTTTCGATGCCTTGGTCATCGGGGAGGGGGAAGAGGTAATCCCCACCTTGGCCGAGACCCTGCGACGAGAGGCCAGAGCCCCACGCCTAGAACTCCTCCGCCAGTGGGCCACGATCCCTGGCCTTTATGTGCCCCGCTTCTATCAGGTAGAGTACGATGGGCTGGGGGTTAAGGCCATAGAGCATGAGCCCTTCGCCCCCTACCCTGTCAAGAGGCAATGGGTACGCGATCTAGATGCCCATCCCACCACCTCTGCCATTCTCACCGATGAGACCGAGTTTGGAGATATGTACCTGATAGAGGTAGCGCGAGGGTGTGGACGAGGGTGCCGCTTTTGCCTGGCAGGCTTCTCTTACCGTCCCCTTCGCGAGCGAAGCGTGGAGGTCCTTTTAGATCAAGCGAAAGAAGGTTTGGGCTACCGGGAGAAGATAGGGCTGGTGGGAGCCGCCCTCTCCGACTACTCCCAGATCGACGCTCTAACCCAAGGGCTTCGCCAACTGGGAGCCCAGATCTCCTTCTCCTCCCTGCGCGTCGATTCCCTATCAGAGAGATTGTTTCAGGCGTTAGTCGAAGGCGGGACCGAGACCCTCACTATTGCCCCCGAGGCTGCCTCGGCGCGTCTCCGCTCCTGCATAAACAAAGATATATCGGAGGAGGAGATACTAGAGGTCGCTCAAAGGGCCAGCCGTCATTTCCCCCAACTTAAATTATATTTCATGCTCGGCTTGCCCGGCGAGACAGAAGAGGATATAGAGGCCCTAGTTCACCTAGCCCAAAAGATCAAAGAGCGCTTCTCCGGCCATCTCGTAGTGAGCCTCTCCCCCTTCGTCCCCAAAGCCCAGACCCCTTATCAATGGGCTCCTATGACCCCCTTGCCCGTTCTGGAGGCTTGTATTCGTTATGTCAAACAAAGCCTCCCCTCCATCGAGGTGCGAAGCGAGAGCGCGGCTGAGGCAATTGTACAGGCTACCCTAGCCCGAGGAGATAGGCGTGTGGGACTGGCACTAGCGCGTACTGAGGGGAGATCGTTAAACACCTGGAAACGCGCCTTGGCTGGGCAAGGTCTAGCCTACGAGACGCTATTGGAGGAACGCCCCCGCGGCACCTTGCCTTGGAAGGTCATCGATAATAGAGTGAGCGAGGAGTACCTGTGGCAGGAGTGGCGGAAGGGGATAAAGGCCCAGTACACCCCTCCTTGTCCGCCTAGTGAGTGCCTGAAGTGTGGGGCTTGCGATGAAGCCTTTCACGAAGCCAAAGGAAAGGCTGTCACCCCTGCTCGATATTAGGAGGTTCTTACAATTAGCGAAAGCGGAATGATCTGGCATCACAAGGGAAAAGTCGTTTACTACACCTTCCCTCACCTGGGCAGGGGGGTTAAACACGCCATCTTTACCCGTCTGGGAGGTTTCAGCCATTCCCCCTTCGACGGGTTAAACGTGGGCCACCTGGTGGGCGATGAGGATAAAGCGGTGGAGGCCAACCATCGTATCATCTATGAAACGCTTGATCTCAATACAATGGAGGTGGTCACCGCCCGTCAAGTGCACAGCCATGCGGTGGCTGTGGTCGGACCCAAAGATAAGGGGCGAATCGTCCCCGCTACCGACGGCCTGGTCACCGAAACCCCAGGATTAGCCTTGATGCTCCGCTTCGCCGATTGCCTGCCTATCCTGCTTTACGACCCCGAAAAGCAGGTCATAGGGCTGGGCCACGCGGGCTGGCGAGGCACGGTGGGTTTATTGGCCCAGCGATTAGCCGAGACGATGAGGGAAGAGTTCAGTTGCCACCTGGCCCAGGTGAGAGCCGGCTTAGGCCCGGCCATTGGCCCCTGTTGCTACTCCGTGGGAGAAGAGGTAGGAGAGGCGGTGCGAGCCGTTCTGCCCGACTCCTCCGGCGCCTTGGTAGAAAGGGCCGATGGGATCTATCTCGACCTCTGGGAAGCCAACCGTTGGCAACTGAGCCAGATAGGCATACAAAAGATAGAGGTAGCCAAGATATGTACTGTCTGTAACACTGACGAGTTCTTTTCCCACCGGGCCGAAGGGGAACGAACGGGAAGGTTCGCCGTCTTGATGACCCTGCGCGGCGAGTAAGATGAC
>CAZERB010000090.1:0-4928 GCA_964514645.1 uncultured Anaerolineales bacterium | reverse complement strand
TTGATGGTCAAGACGAACTCGCAATCCAGGAACCGCACCGCCCGCCGGGTCATGACCATCCTAGTCATGAATATCTCGAAATACTCCATCACGCTCGATATCTCCGTGTCCACCTTCAACTCCAAGGTTATGGTCTTATTCTCCGCGTCCACCCGCACGAAGGAGCGCTGGGCGGCGTAGTTGACCCGGTCGTGGATGTCGAAGGAGAGCATATCGGGGTTCTGCACCCGCGAGCGGTGGACATCGGCCTTGTCAGCGATGATGACCGCCGCCGATATCTCGCTCACTGACTCCCCTCGCTCCTCCTCGTGATTGCCGATGGCGGCCATAATAAGGGCTATTTCGTCAACCCCCATCCCTAGACGCCGCAGGATGTCCAGGGCGAGGAGGGCGCTGGCGCTAGCGTGAGCATCGCGATGGATGGCGTTACCGATGTCGTGGAGGTAGGCCGCTATGGCCGCCAGTTCCGCCCTCCTCTCCGTGTAACCGAGATGCGAGAGGACGTTCTGGGCGATATTGGCCACTAGGCTGGCGTGACGCTTACCGTGCTCAGTATAGCCCAGCGTTCGCAACTGCTCATTGGCCGATTCGAGGAGAGCGACTACCTCCTTATCCTGCTTCACATCATCTAGGATGACTACCCCTTCTTTTGATTCCTTCAACTCTGTTGGCGTCGTATTCGATTTAGCCATGGCTATTGCTTACACCTCCAGACTCAGAACCCCATCTACAAAAGGGTAAGAATGACCGCAGTTCAGGCAACCCATCGCCTCGCTCTTCCTGGCCAGGGAAGAGCCACAGCGGGGACAGAGGAGAACATCCAAGAGGTTCTGAGGAAGTTCTTCTCTTGGCGAACCCTTTTTCTTGGCCCATACCAGGTCATAACACTCCTGCCAGCGGTTGACCTCCACTTCCTCTAGGGAGAGGGAAGCCAATAGAGCGTTGAGTTCGTCCCTCCCGAAAGCCCGGCCGGGGAAGAAGAACGCATCCCGACCAACCCGGTTGCTGAGCAGGAGAACCCCGCCCGGGGCCAAGACTCGCACCATCTCCTGGAGAGCGAAACTCTGCTGGGGCATGAACTCCAGAGCCTCGATACAGGTAACGGCAGCAAAAGAAGCGTCGGCAAAGGGCAAGCGAGAGGCGTCTTTCCAGAGCAAAGATGCCCGTCCGCCATACCCCTGGGCCTTCTCCCTCGCCACTCGAAGCATAGGCAGTGAAGCGTCCAAGCCCACTAGCCAGCCCTCGAACTCTGGACGGCGCAAGATAGCCAGGAGCGTCCTCCCCGTGCCCGTAGCCAGGTCGAGGATGGGGGGACACTTCCAACCCTTAAGCCTCCTCTCCAAAGGTATAGCCAAGTGCCAGGCGTCCTCGGCGGCGTCGAACTCCTTGACCCCATCGTAACTCCTGGCCCCCCAGTCGTAAAGAAGCCGCACCACCCTAGGGCCGAGATAGACGCCCTCGGTCAGGACGAGCAACCAATACCCAAAACCAGCCAGGAGGAATGCTGGAGCCGCCCAGATCGCGTACCTCATATCGCCACCGCTAAAGCCCCAACCATCATCCCCATCATGGCCAAGAATTGAGTGCGTCGCAGATACGAACGGCCTCGCTTGAAAACCGGTTGAAGCAACATCTGAGGCAGGAGCAAAAGAGCCGCGACCCCCGCCAGTATAGGTTCCCTGCTCAGAACCAGAACCGCTACCCCGAAGATCTGCACCAGATTGAGGACCCTCACCCCCTTATCCCGTCCGCCTTTGTCAATGCTTTGGAAAGCGTACAGGACCCCGGTATAGATCAGAGCCCAAAGGGTTGCCTCGCCATGTCGCTGGAGCGCTACTTGAGAGATGAGAGGCGTGAAAGCCAGATAGCCCACCAGCCAAGCCACCCCCCCGGCATAAGAGACTCGAAGGAGGCGACTTGGCCCTCTGCCGCCGTGTAAACGTAGGGATTCCCAGGCCACCAAAATCAAAGCCACGGCCATGAGCATGACTACGCTCCGACCCAAAAGGATAGCCAGGGCAAAGGCCAAAGGAAGGGCGAAGGCTAGACCGGCTAGAGAGGCTTGGAACCTGGGGTAAAAGGAAGAGCGCCACCAAGATAGCCGCTCCTCCGCCCAAAGGACAAGATGATGGGCCAGGGAGCCAGGCAGAGTATAGGGTGGCGACGAAAGTCTGACCTTTGACCCTTCACTGAGAGAGGTAGGGTTGGAGGAAGAGGCTATGATAGATGCCTCCCGCCAGATGGTCCCCAGGAGTGGATCCCCTAAAAAGAGTGACAAAAGAAGAACGAGAAACGTCCTCCCGTTGAACCCCAACCTCCCCGAGGCCAAACTGCCACAAAGGACCGCCCAGGCTGGTCCCAGCCAGATGCGAGGCTTGGCCCACCAAGCGCCCAGGCCCAAGAGAACACCCTCTATCCCCCGCCCATCCGCTTCCACACACCACCTCTTCCCAATAATCTTTCGGTAATTATACCATTAACACCTTCTTCCAGCCAAAACATGCGTTTCCTTCGGGACCCTGAGGTTTCTCAGGTGAAAAGAAGGGAGAGGGATTACCCCCTCTCCCTTAAATGGTGCCAAAAGGCAGATCACTATTCGGAGGTCGCTTCTTCCCCCTTCTCAGCCGTTCCGGGCTGGGGCTTAGGCGCTTCCTGGGCCGCAGGCAGAGACGGTTTCCTTGTGGGGGTAGCGACATGAGGTGGATAGGGAGTTATCCCAAAGCGAGTGAGGATCACCGCCCCCAGCCCCCAGGAACCGGCCAACAAGGTGAAGAGGAAGCCGATGCAAAGAGGGGTAGCGGAGATGAGGGTGATGAGAAAGACACCCAAGAGGACGGAGGCCAAGGGTTCCGGCTGAGCGACCTTCACCGCTTGGAGGAGTCTCTCCCCCACCACCGAGCCCAAGACTATCCAGCCGTAGATGGCTGCTGCTGCCAAGGCTATGAAGAGGAGCAGCCAAGCCACCCAGCCGATGCAAACGACGATGAAAAGGATCGGGGTGAGGAGCAAGAAGAGGAATAGAGTAAGGAAGCCTACTCCGATACTGGGGAGAGGTGCGGCCTGCATAGCAGCAGCCGCTGTCTTCGCCTGTTCAGGCAAGAGAGCCACCACCAGAAGGCCTAAAGCCATCAGGGCGACGATGGTGACTATGGCTTGGAAGGCACGATAGAGAAATCCAGCGAAGAGATCCACTCCCCAACCTCCGACCCCGCTCCATCTCCAGCCATAGAAAGGCGCAAAATGCAACTCCGCCCCTTCCACCAGTTGGCCACCCACTTCTGCCCCCTCGGCCTGCTCCACCTGGCCAAAGACGGCGACCACATCGTTGCCCACCTCAGCCGTCGGCCTCAGGTAGATATTACCGCCCACGGTGGCCACATCGCCCCCTACCTCTCCGGCAATAGTTATGCTGCCTCCTATAGCCGCCAAATCCTCTTCGATGACCCCTCCCTCCTCGACTAATACCTGCCCTCCAAAGACCACGGCATTGCCATCTATCCTCCCTTCAGCCTCCACGGTGAGATCGCCGCCGAAGATGACCAAGCCCCCTTCTATCTCCTCGCCGGATTTCACGGTATAATCCTGCCCGAAGATGACACGGCCCTCGCCGCCTCCCTGGGCAAAAGCCGGGGGAACCACGACTGCCGATAGCAGAATAGCGATCAAGAACGCCGAGAGTACCCTCTTCATTTGAACCCTCCTTCTTACTTTTTCAGAACCAAAGGTGCGCGGATCACCAATCTAGCCCAGACCATCATCAACCCTAGTATCAAAAAAGAGTAGGGCAAAAGGAGCCCAGGGGGCAAAGCCCCCAGAATCGCGCCCCAGAGGGAGGAGCAGACCTGAATCAAGGTGTTGCTCGTTTGTATGAACCTCAGCGAGAGATCGAGCCCCAGGTTTATGAGGGAAGCGGGCGCTGTCAGCGTGCCCCACCAAGGGGCCAGGAGCCCCACGACAGAAAGGAGAGCCAAAAAGGTCAGCAATAGGGATACAGCCACCAATGCAGGAGCGACCCTCATCAGGCGACGGCGAGCCTCCCTCTGGGCCAGCCCGGCCATCACTCGAGCGGTGAAACCAGACTGTGGCGAGAAGAGAGGCGCTTCTGAAAGAAGGAGGCCGACCTCTTCTAAAGCGGTCAATTCATCCCGGCACTGGGCGCAAACCGCCAGGTGCTCCTCTAGCCGCTCCTTCTCTTCCTTTGTCAGTTCCCCGTCCAAATATGCTGGGATCAGTTCTCCTCGATGTACCATTTAAGGTACCTCCCCCAGAGCCGCGCTTGAACGATGCGAGACGGATCCTCTCTCCTCCCTTAACCATTGAGCCAGCATCCTTCGGGCTCGATGTAACCTGGACTTCACCGCTCCCTCTCCCAATCCTAGAACCTCCCCGATCTGACGACAAGAGAAGTCGTTCCAATAGTAGAGGATGACCACCAACCGATAATCGGGAGGGAGACGCTCAAGCAGTCGACGGATCTCTTCCCGTTCCTCCTCCCGTTCGATCTCCCTTTCCGGCTCTCGACCAGTTGAGAACCAGCGTCCAGGGGGGATATCCTCCAAAGATGTCGTCCAGCGCCGGCGACGGAGCCGGTCGATGCAATGGTGGGCGGCGATAGCCAGAAGCCAAGAGGAGAATTTGCGTGCCGGATCGTAACTCCGCAACCGAGAGTAGGCGCGTATGAAGGTCTCTTGGGCGGCATCCTCAGCGTCGCCCGCGTTCCCCAGCATCCGATAGGCCAAGTTGTAGAGCGCTGCCTGGTAATTCTGCACCAGGCGGGCGAAGGCTTCTTGATGGCCGGCCAGCGCCTTCTGGACCCAACCGTGCTCCTCCTCCTTGCTGTGAGCCTCGTCGAAGGGCATCCCGTTCCCCTGTATAGTAATATACGCATTATAACGCAACTAGGTTTCAAGCCCAAAATAACCTGGCCG
>CAZERB010000089.1:2854-5006 GCA_964514645.1 uncultured Anaerolineales bacterium | reverse complement strand
CACCATACCCAAGGCTACGACAAGAACCACTATAGAGTATCTTGGTCTAGAACCTCTTTCTATCTTCATCCCTCCTTAACGCTTATCTATCAGAGGGGATTAAGAGCCAAAGGTTCGACTCCGCTTTTTCCGGATCCTGGCGCAGGAAGACGATGCTCTTCCCATCAGGGCTCCAGGCGGGGGACCAATCGGTGAGGTTGCTTTCCAGGAGATAGATGGTGGGCCCACCAGTTATCTCCTGGGAGAGGAACTCCTCCGGCACCTCCCCCTTGGCTGGGTGATCGGTGAGTTGATGCCGGTTGCTCCCGTCGGAACGCATGATGAAGACCTCCTGGGACTCGTAGCGGGCTATCAAGAGGGGGCTCCCGTCCTCCTTGGCCTTCAAGACCTCATCCCGAACGGCTCTATCCACGAAGGCTATCCACTCCCCGTCGGGCGACCAGGCGGGCTCGTAGCCCGGCCCCAGGCTCCACTCCTCTCCAGTAGAAAGATCTCGAATCCATATCTGGCGTTGGTACTCCGGCTCCTCGATGGTGCGCGCGAAGGCTATCTTATTTCCATCGGGCGACCAAGCGGGCAGTTCTCCCTCGGTAATCTGTTGGGGGTCACTCCCATCGGCTTCCATCACCCAGATGGTATTCGCCTCCAGGAAGCCATGCCCCTCCGGCCGAGGGGTGATTATCTGTTGGGTATAGGCGATCCGCTCTCCATCGGGAGACCAAGCGGGCTGAGCAGTGTAGATGCTCTCTGGGTCGGCGGAGGTAACCAGGCGCTCGGGCCCTGAACCATCGGCCTTGCATACCCAGATATCTGCCCCTTCCACCCCACCCAAGTAGAAGGCCAGCCTCTCCCCATCGGGCGACCAAACCACATCCCCGGCATAACCGAAATCGGGGGGTGTAAATAGGCGCTGGGCCTGGCTGCCATCGCTTCGCATAACCCATATGGCCTCCCGGGTGATCCCCTCCATCTCCTCGGCCAGGACGAAGGCTATCCGCTGCCCATCGGGAGACCAGGCGGGATGAAACGCGGCCCCGCTCCCCTCGGTGATCTGGCCTTCTCGGAAGGTGGCGAAGTGGGTCAGTTGTCGCTCCTCGACCACTATAGGTATGATCTTCGCTTCCTCGGTGGGGGAGGGAGTGGCGGCAGGAGATGGCATCTGTGGTGAGAGGTAGAGAGTGGCTGTTGGCGTAGGAGTAGCCGTTGGAGCAGGGCCACAAGCCGCCCCCACCAGGACGACAACGGAGAGGACAGCAAGAAAACCTATGTCTATGGTAATATTAGGTTTTTTCATCTTCATCCCTTCTACCCCAATTATGCCCCAGTTCATCGTTTGGTGCAACTTAGGCCAGAGAAGGAAAGAGGTTCGGCCCATAGATCGAACCCCATGAGGCAGGTGCTTTCCACCTCGATTTCGATAACGTTTCGCCGTTATTCTGACTCGACGCCGAGGGTTATGGTTCTAAGCAGAAGGGGATGGAGTTGGTCGGGCCGGTGGGCTCTTCAGTTTCCCTGTTAGAGTCGTAGATTTTGACAAAGTCGATTTCGTCGAACGGGAGGAGGTTGGCAAGGAGCGGTTGGGCGATAGTGTAAGTGGCTCCCTGGGAGGCACAAGGGCCGGCAAGGTAGAGGTGGGCCACGCTATCTTCAATCCGTAGCGAACTGAAGCCAGTGAAGCCGCTGGTGATGAGTTCCAGCCCTTGGGCGCGTTCTTGGTCGGTTGGGCCTCGAAAGAACTCCGTGAGAACCGCCTCCGGAAGGTTGGCTGTGGGGGGTACATAGCGAGTGACGGCCACTTCGAAGGGTGGAGTGCCTGTGGAATAGCGGTTGGAGTCAGTGAAATAGACGGAGATCTCGATCCGGGCGGGCTCTGTTGCCAGGGGCGTCGGTATGGGCGTCTTTTCCACCCCTACCTCCAGGGTGCCGCTACAGGCGACGAGGGTGGACAGAAGCAGCAAGATGAAGAGAAGTGAAGCGTACCTTTTCATTTCACACCTCCAGACAGAGTGAGTTCATGCTGCCTCTATGATACCATACCACACCCCTGTTACGCCCGTATGGCGAAAGGGTAGCGATCTCGAAATCTCGTGTTACAACCCTGACACACGAGCGGACCAGCGGGAAGCGCAGGGTGACAACCGTCCTTATCCAA
>CAZERB010000089.1:0-2754 GCA_964514645.1 uncultured Anaerolineales bacterium | reverse complement strand
TGGCGTTGGAAGAACCCCCCGCACTTAATGGACCGATAGCGGATTCCAAGGTAAGGGATGGTTTCCCCTTTTTCGTCGGTGGTGTCTCCTAGAGTCATCTGGACCTCTCTGCTATCTCCCCAGCGGCGGAGGGTCAGGGTTATCTCCTCCCCTGGCTCATGTTCTAGAATGAGATCTCGAAGGGGTTGGTCTTCTTTGATCTTTTGGCCATCTACGGCGGTGATGGTATCGCCCACCTTTATCCCGGCTTCCTCGGCTGGGCTCTCCGGCTCGACCTTGATGACCAAAGCCCCTTCGAGTGGCTCCTCAAACTTAAAGGGAGGTAAAGGAAGGGGTTCCGGGAAAGGCATCTCTCCCCACTCTTTTGGGAGAGGGGTAGGGTTTCGGCCCTCCCAGCGAGCCACTAGATAGCCAGCGATGCCGCCGGCAAAGGTTCCCACTATCACTGACGCTACCAGGGAGCAGGCCACGATCAAGGCCATCGCCAAGATAACCTTACCGTTGGTCATCCCTTTTGCACTTCCTTTCCCGAAAGGCTATCACAATAGTGACCTCCGGCGTAAGAGCCAGAGAGCCAAGAATCCCAGGGGGATGGGCAGCCAGTAGGAGATGAGGCGAAAGATGAGGATGGCCATGGCGGCTATCTTTTGGGGGACTGCCAGGCCCGAGTAGACCAGGGCTAACGAACCTTCGGTGACCACGATCCCATCGGGGAGCATGGAGATGGCGCCAGCGTAGTTGGCTACCGTGTATCCCACCAAGACGGTGCCGGGGTGGATCTCGAAGCCCAGGGCGGAGAAGGCGAAGTAGAGACAGAGGATGTCGGCGAAGAGGATGAGGGCTCCGCAGGCGAAGGCCCCCAAAACCTCCCAGGGGTGTTTACGAGCCACTCTTAAGCTCTGATAGAGACGGCGGATAGCAGTTTTCAAGCCAGCCTCGCTGAAAAACCTCCTCCTTACGAGGCGACCGAAAAAGCCGCTCACCCGTCTATAGAGAGAAAGGAGTATCTTCTCTAGTTTCTCTCGTTCTCGATATAGACGCACGAGATAGCCTAAGCCGCCCAGGACAGCCATCACTATCACCCCTGAGACCAAAACCTCTTGAAGGGTAAGCCCTCGATGGGTAAGGAGATAGAGGAGTCCTAAGATGAAGGTGCCCAAGAGGACAAGGGCGCTGATGATGTATTGCAAGAAGAAGAGGATGGAGACGGAGCCCAAGGAAAGGTCGTTCTTCTCCAGGTAGCGGTAACGGACGTACATCCCTCCTATCCCCCCGGCATAGAGAAGACGGTTGACGGAGGAGCCGGCGAAGATGGCCGCCAAAGTGGGTAAAAGTTTGATCCGTTGTCCTAGGAAGCCGGCGATGATCTGGGTGAGGAGGGTTACCCCTAGATAGCGCAAAGATTCCGCTGCCAGGGCCAGGAGGATGAACTCCGTCTTCGCCCTTTTGAAGATCTCCCAACCCTCGCTGGCCCCCGCCAGTCTGAGAAGGAGGAGGATGGTCAGGGAGCCCAAGAAGGCGAAGAAGAGCAGTCGCTTGTAGTCTATCCTCGTCTCTTCCAAAAGGCTCTCCTAGAGCCAGCGCGCTTTGCGGAAATAGATGAACATGACACCCAATACCAGAGCCATGAACCCTACGAGGACCAGGAAGGCGAAGGGGTGATGAGCAAGGGGGAGAGTGATATTCATGCCGTAGAGGCCGGAGATAGCCTCCAGCGAACCGAAGGTGATGGCGATCATGGCCAGGTATTTCATCACGTCATTGAGGCTGTGGGATGTAAGGGAGTTGATAGTGTCCCCTAGCCCTTCGATAACCTCCTTAAGGTCCTCCAGACCGTCCCAGATGCGGCCGATATGGTCGGAGATATCACCCCAGTAGACATCTATATCCCCTTTTAGAAACTCCCAATCCTTACTCTCCAGTTGGGCTATGATGCTCATCTGGGGCTTGATGATGCGACGTAGGTTGATGAGGTTCCTCCTGATAATGGAGATCTCCCGCATCATCTTCCGGGCGTCCTCCTCGAATATCCTCTCCTCAACCCTCTCTATGTTCTGACTCTCCTTATCCAAGATGGGAAGACAGTAGTCCATTAGGCTGTCGATCACCTCGTAGAGGAGGTAGTTGGAGCCTCGGCCCATAAACTGCTCCCTGAACTCTCTCCCCTCTTGGCAGTTCTGGAAATCCTCCTTCAAGGGCTTGAGGGTGCCGTCGCTTACTGTCACCAAGAAATTGTGGCCCACAAAGATAGCCACCTGAGAGGAGCCCACACGTCGGGTCGTCTTATCGAATACGGGGAAGTGCATGACGATGAAGAGGTAGTTGTCGTATTCATCGATCTTAGGCCGCTCTATTTTGCTGAGGCAGTCCTCCAGGTCTAGAGGGTGGAAGAAGGGGTAGCGCTCTTGGAGATAACCCATCTCTTTGGAGGTGGGTTTCGCGATGTTAGTCCAAGTGAGGTTATTGTGGAGTAGAGTCTCTAGGGCCATGATTACCCCCTTGTTGGGAAAGATGGGCAAGGTATAAGTATACTTCCTTATAGCCCTGTTGACAAATCTTTGACAGGGAGAGCCCCCTCTGTTACAATTTTCTATCGTTATGAAGGGCACTAGATTTCTTACTGGAGCCATACTTCTCGGCCTTTTGCTCTTTCCCTGGGGCTCGACCTCCGGGAAGGAAGGGGCCACGCTCATCATCACCGGGCAAGTGGTTGATAAAGGCTACTGCCAATGAACTGGCGGCAGAGATGGTGGT
>CAZERB010000088.1:0-5044 GCA_964514645.1 uncultured Anaerolineales bacterium | reverse complement strand
CGGTTCACCCCTATCTCGCTGGCGGTGAGGATCTCCACATTGCCATAATTTAGGAGCCTACCAAAAGCCGACTGCTCCAATACCACGTCGTTCACTTTCTCCAGAGAAGAGTCTATGGAGTGCTTGTTGATGACCCCCTCCAGTTGAATCACCCGCCGGTTGGTAACTACATATACCTCGTTCCACCAGTTGAGGAGGTCAAGGGCTAACTTCCCTAGAGGAAAGACCAAGAGCAGGAGGGCTACCAAGGCCAACGGGCTAACTCGGCTCGCAAGAAAGAGGCTCCCCCCGATGATGAGAAGCGAAAGCAAAGAGTTGATGAGAATGGTGGAAAGAACCACCAGCCAATGCTGGCGTGTCTTGAAGACTATCCCCTCATACTCTCCCATCAGGCTCTCGAGATAACCCATCTCCCTTCCTCCTTCTTTCTACTCTTTGGCTCGAGGATGCGATTTGTCATACACCTCTCGCAGCCGCTCGCTGGACACATGGGTATAGATCTGAGTGGTGGAGACGCTAGCGTGTCCCAGAAGTTGTTGGACGTTTATCAGGTCCGCGTCGCCATCCAACATGTGGGTGGCGAAGGAGTGGCGCAAGGTATGGGGGGTCACCCCCTCAGAGAGCCCAGCCTCCTTCACGTACCCTTTAACTATGAGCCATAGCCCCTGTCGGGTCAGTCTCTTTCCCCGCTGATTGAGGAAGAGAGCCCTCTCTCCGGCGTTTTCCGGCTTCAGGAACTCCCTCCTACCCCTCTCTATATACTCCCGCAGGGTCGCTACAGCCTGGGCGTGGATGGGGATTATCCGCTCTTTTGAGCCCTTTCCCCAACAGCGAACCGAGGCGGAAGCCAGATTCAGATCGTCCAGGTTCAAAGATACAACCTCGCTGGCCCTCATGCCGGTAGCGTAGAGCAGCTGCAAAAGAGCGCGGTCCCGCGACCCTTTAACGCCCCCCTCTTTGCTCGGCTGAGCGAGAAGGCTTTTCACCTCCTCGAAGGAGATAACCCTAGGGAGCCGCTTCTCCACCCGAGGGGAGTCGAGGGCGGCTGTGGGGTCATCGCTAATATGGCCCTCCCGCCACAAGAAGTGGAAGAAAGATTTAATGGCCGCCACCTTGCGGGCCACAGTGGACGAAGCATACTGTCGCCCTTCCTTTAGATGCCTAATATAGGAGACAAGGTCTGGCTTCTCCACCCCCGCCCAAACCCACCTCCTCTCCTCTGCCAGAGCCATCAAGTAGTCGAGAAATTGGGTAAGGTCGATCTTGTAGGCGGATAACGTGTTGAGAGAGTACCCCTTCTCTACGGAGAGATGCTCCAGAAAGTTATCGATCCTCTCCCTTACTTTCGTCTCCTCCATGAGCCTCTCCTTTGCCCGGCAAGAAGCTTCAAAAGCAGAACTATTCTAACACAACTTTCCATAAAATCAACTCCCACCAGATATACATCGCCTCAGCCACGGTTGCAACTTTATCGCCCTGCCAAGACCCCTCTCCGTGGCACCACTTCTCTGTAGCATAGAAGTGGCCAGCAACCCTGGCTCCTCGTACCTCTGGGGCTTCTAAAACCCCTAGACGATAAACATTGCGTCGCCGAAACTGTAGAAACGGTACCCCCGCCTGATCGCCTCCTGGTAAGCCTCATCGATCAGGTCCTTCCCCGCGAAGGCGGCTACCAGGAGAAGCAAGGTCGAGCGGGGCAGGTGGAAATTGGTGATCAGGGCGTCCACCACCTGAAACCTATAGTCAGGGTAGATATAGAGATCTGTCCAGCCCTTATAGGGGGTTATTTGCCCCTCTCTATACGCCGTCTCCAAGACCCGAACAGCGGTCGTCCCTACCGCTATCACTCGTCGCTTCTCTCTTTTAGCCTGGTTGAGAGCCTCGGCCACCGAGGGGGCGAGTTCGCAATACTCCGCCTCTAGCCTGTGCTCCTCCACCTCCTCGCTTCTCACCGGCCGGAAGGTGCCGGGGCCAATGTGCAAAGTGACAAACAGAAATTGAACCTCTTTAGCCCTTATCTTCTCCATGAGTTGGGGGGTGAAATGGAGCCCTGCAGTGGGCGCGGCCACCGAACCCTCTCGGCAGGCGTACACCGTCTGATACCGCTCTCCGTCTTTCAAGGGCTCGTGGATATAAGGTGGGAGAGGGATCTCGCCCAGTTGGCAAAGATATGGCTCCAGGGGAGAATCGAACTCAAACAAGCGTCCCCTTTCCGTGACCTCGAGGACCTTGGCTCGAACTGAGAAAGGAGGGACACCGAACTCCATCTCGCTCCCCACCCTAACTTTCCGACCCCTCACCAAACCTTCCCAGAGCCTATCTCCCCGCTTAGTGGTAAGCAACAACTCTACCTTTCCCCCCGTGGCCACCTTGTGGCCTAGAAGGCGCGCCGGGATGACCCGGCTGTCATTGGCCACTAAGAGGTCACCTGAGCGAAGGTAGTCGGCGATATCCCGGAAACGGCGACCTTCGATCTTCCCCTCCGCCCGACTGATGACCATAAGTCGGGAGGCATCCCGGGGCTCGAGAGGCTGCTGAGCGATCAAATGAGGAGGTATCTCGTAGTCGAAATCCTCGATCTTCACCGCACTACCTCTAAGGGGTGCAGGTAGATTATCTACGGAGAAAGCGCGCCAAAAGGTTAAGGATTAAAGTGGCCAAGAGGCTGAGAAGAAGAAAAGTGGCTAAGGGGATATATATCTCCACAGCCCCCCGCCGGATATGGATATCCCCTGGAAGTCGCCCTAGAAAGGGGATGCGACCCATAACTATTAAGACTAAGCCCAGAAGCGCTAGAACCACCCCAAATATGAGGAGCATCCGGCCCACACTCTCGATCATTTTATGCTTCCCAATCCCGGCGACGGTAGATGGTCAAAAAGTGGCGCAGGGCCTCATCCTCCGTCCACTCCCAATCGTCGGCCCTCTCATATATCGGTGAGCCATCCAGGAAGTTTCCATAAACGATGATCAGATCCGGTCGCCGCCACATGATGTAATCGAAGTCGAACTTCTCATGGCCGGGGGTCCCTTGGCCCATGGTCTCCACCTTCATATGAGCCGTATGCTCGTCGTTCACTCCAAACATATCTAGGGTCCTCAAGCCAGAGTAGTAGGGGATTTGGCCTGCCGCATCGACAGCGATGAAGGTATCGGGGGGGAGATGCTCCCGCAGCCATATCCCTAAGGTAACCCTAGCCCTAGTCGCCTCCCCAGCGTGGAAACGACGGATGAAAAGCTCATCCTCGCCGCCCAGAGAGGAGAGACTAAAGAGGGCTAATACCCCTGCCAAGGCGAGGAGGCCACCAACCCCTCTAAAATACCCCTCTCGGCCCTTCTCTTTGAACCGGGTTTGAAGGCTCATATAGGCCTCATCGACGCCCATAGCCACCAGGAGGTAAAGAAGAGGGAGGATGGGAACGAAGAAACGGCCCACCGACCAATCCCCCCCTACATAGACGATATAAGAGATATATACGGAAACTACAAAAACCAGGTAACTCCAAGCGAAACTCACCTTCCGCTTAAGAAGGGGCACGAGAATCAAAAGTATGAGCAACCATCCAAGATGCACCCTCAAGAAGGTGCGCAAGTGGGCGAAGCCTCGTCCTATCTGAGCGCTCACCCCTTCGGTAGTCACCTTAGCGTAGAAGGTGTTGGGGAGGAGATAGCCGTAATAGTTATAGCGCCAAAGGAAGTAAGGCCCATATAACCCTAGGAAGGAGAAGATCCGAAGCAGGTCAGGCCAGGCTAGGAGCCTTCGCTCCGCGAAGAGGCGATGAAAGGCTCGGTGGAGCAACGTCACCATGAAGACCAATACCCCCTCAGGGCGAGTCAAGGCCGCTAGGGCAAAGAGCAGGCCCGAAAGGAGCGCCCACCTTTCGTCTTCTCCCTCCCGGAGATAGGCGAAGATGGCAGAGAGCAATATGAAGGTAAACATGGTCGTCTCCATCCCCCCCACAGACCAAAGGGCGAAGGAGCCATCAACAGCCAGGAGGAGCAGAGAGAGGGTAACCACCAAAGGCTTCTGAGCGAACTTGCTATAGACTAAGATCATAGTTCCCAGGGCGAAGAGGCCTCCTAGAGCCATGGCCAGGGGCCCCGGTTCGACCCCCGCTAAGATGAAGAGAACCAAGAGCACCGTCCAGAGAAAGTTCGTGTACCCCTCTACCCTCTCGCCGATGTTGAAGACCAGCCCGTGTCCTTGGGCGAAGTTTTGGGCGTACCGGAAGGAGATATAGGCGTCATCCACGGCATCGTAGCCCAACTCTCTAAGATAGAAAGCCTGGTGGACTAAGAGAACCAGGATGGCGATGACTAAATAAGTCAAAGGCTCCTTCGCTACCCTAGCCACTCTCCTCTCCCTCTCTCTGAGGACTTTTATATCTCTCCCACTCGCTGTAGATGCAGCCACAATAATTTTGCCTATAGAGGTTATGCTCCTTCACCAGACGCCCCCGCTCCGCCCAACCCCGCCGAAAGTTCTCGAAGTAGAACTCCAAATTGTGCTTGGGGCCCAACTCTTCGCCGATCTCCCGTATCAAGGCTTGATCCTGATGAGGACTGATGAGCAGAGTGGTGGTGAAGGCGTCATACCCTTCCTGGGCGGCCACCTCTGCCGTCCTTTCCAACCGCATCCGATAATCGATAGAACAACGATCTCCCTTAGCCTCATGGCCCGAGACTCGGCGGAGGAAATCGACCATCTCATAGTTAGGCCACCAGATCATAGGGAGAGCCACAGTTCGAGCGTACTCCTCTATGCACTCCCGCCTTCTCTCATGCTCGGAGAAGGGATGGACGTTCGGGTTGTACCAGAAGCCAGTGACGGAGAACCCCTCCTCCCGCAGGCGATCTATAGTGTAGGTGCTACAGGGGCCACAGCAGATGTGGAGCAATATCTTTTTGCCTTCACCTTTTTTGAGAGGCCCCGCTTCCCCTTTTGGCCGCCCCTCGACCTCGTAGGATAAGCGTATGGTCGGGGGCTCACCCTCGACCATAGTCGCCTTCCCTTCCCTCAGAAGCCTCTCCGCCTTCTCTTCCG
>CAZERB010000087.1:0-5078 GCA_964514645.1 uncultured Anaerolineales bacterium | reverse complement strand
CCCGTAACCCCCACCTCTGTCAGGACCCCGCCCATCTTCCTGCCTCGGATCAGAATATCGTTGGGCCACTTGAACCTCACCGGAAGCCCAGTAACCGACTCGATGGCCTCAGCGATGGACAGGGAAGCGAGCATAATGAGACGAGGGACCTCTTCCAAGGCCAGATCCGGATAGAGAAGAAGAGAGAAAAGGAGGCTCGTTCCTGCCGAGGCTATCCAGCGCCGCCCCAGCCTCCCCTTCCCCGCCGTCTGCTCCTCGGCGATTACCAAGGTGCCCTCGGGAGCGCCTTTATCGACCAGCCCCTTCGCCACCTCATTGGTGGAGCCCACCGTGGGGAAGTAGACCACCTCTTGGCCCAGGAATTTAGTGCCCAGACCTTCTCTTATCCCTTCAGGGGTCAACCCTTTCACGTCTCAATCATAACGTGCGAGGGTGATCCGGTCAAGAAAAGGGGTTGACGCCAACCCTGGGGTTTGTTAAACTAAACCCGGGTCGCGGAGGAGAGCATGAAGGCCTATATCACTCGCCTCATCCCCGCAGAGGGTCTGGATATGGTGAGGAGGTATTGTGATGTTGAAGTGTGGGAGGGGGAATTGCCCCCTCCCTACGAGCTCCTTTTGGAGAAGGCTCGTGATATAGATGGACTCCTCTCCCTCCTCACCGACCGGGTAGATGCCTCCCTCATGGATGCCGCGCCCAAGTTGAGGGTGATAAGCAACTACGCTGTAGGCTACGACAACATCGATGTCGCCGCCGCCACCCAAAGGGGCATCATCGTAGGCCACACCCCAGGGGTCCTGACCGAGGCGGTAGCCGATTTTACCATGGCCTTGCTTCTGGCCGCGGGGCGACGGGTAGTGGAGGGGGAAAGGTTCGTCAAGGCCGGGAGATGGAAGGCTTGGGGACCCACCCTCTTCCTGGGCCGGGATATTCATGGGGCCACCCTGGGCTTGGTGGGGTTGGGGCGCATCGGCGGTAGCGTGGCCCGCCGGGCCAGGGGCTTCGCCATGCGCATCCTCTACCATGATATAGCGCGGCGAGAAGATCTGGAAAGGGAATTGGGCTTAATATACACCGACTTTGAGACCCTCCTTAAGGAGTCCGATTTCGTCTCCCTCCATGTCCCCCTCACCGAGGATACCCACCATCTGATGAGCAAGGAGCAATTCGCCCTCATGAAGCCCACTGCCATCTTGATCAACACCTCTCGCGGCCCGGTAGTCGATCAGCGAGCACTATATGAGGCCCTAAGGTCAGGGAAGATCGCTGGCGCGGCGCTAGATGTCACCGACCCTGAGCCCATCGCGCCTGACGACCCTCTTCTCTCCCTCGATAACTGCCTTATCGCGCCCCATATGGCCTCGGCCAGCATTGCCACTCGGACTAAGATGGCCACCATGGCGGCAGAAAATCTGATAGCCGGCCTGAGGGGAGAGATGCCTCCTCACCCGGTCAACCCGGAGGTTTTAAGGCGTTGACCTTTGCACTTCTCCTCGGCCTTCAGTAGAATATATTAGTCTAGAGGAGATGATGGAAGAGAGATATGCCATTCCCCAATTGCAAGATAAGACCCGCCTCATCCGCCGTCATATCATCACCATGACCACCGCGGCTGGCTCGGGTCACCCTTCCAGTTCCCTCTCCGCAGTTGAGATCCTGGTCGCCCTCTATTTCGGTGGAGTCTTGCGCCACGACCCCTCTCGCCCCGATTGGCCAGACAGGGACCGTTTTATCCTAAGCAAGGGACACGGCTGCCCGGTCCTTTATGCTGTTCTAGCCGAGCGGGGCTATTTCCCCTTGGAGTGGCTTCCCACCCTGCGCCAGATCGGTAGCCCTCTAGAAGGTCACCCCAACATGCTCCGTGTTCCGGGGTTAGAGGCCTCCACCGGCTCGCTAGGACAAGGGCTATCCATCGGCCTGGGCCACGCCTTGGCCGCTCGTCTAGACGGCCGCGATTACCACGTCTATGTCCTCATCGGCGATGGAGAGTGCGATGAAGGGCAAGTTTGGGAAGCGTCTATGGGAGCCAACAAATATAAGGTGGATAACCTTACTGCCATCATGGACTATAACCACTATCAACAGACCGGCTACATCCCAGAGGTGATGCCTCTAGAGCCCTTGAAGGAGAAGTGGCGAGCCTTCGGCTGGCAGGCTATCGAGATCGACGGCCACGATTTTGAGGCCCTCTTCCAAGCCTTTGCCGAGGCCAAGGCCACCAAAGGGCAGCCCACAGTTATCATTGCTCACACTGTCAAGGGAAAAGGGGTCTCCCTCATCGAACGCGATACAGGGAACAAGTTCCACGGCGTCCCCCTCACACCTGAGCAGGCGGAAGTCGCGCTAAAAGAGATCGAAGAGATGTGATATGGAATTCAGACTCGGTAAGCCCACACGCCTCGCCTTCGGCGAGGCCCTCCTGGAGGTAGGCCGCGAAGACCCAAATATCGTAGTAGTTGATGGCGACGTCCACAACTCCACCCGCACCGACCTTTTCGCTAAGGAGTTCCCGGAGCGTTTCTTCAACTTCGGCATTGCCGAATCCAACTTGGTGGGCGTGGCCAGCGGCCTAGCCGCCTCAGGTAAAACCGTCTTTGCGGCCTCTTTCGCCTGCTTCATCATGTGCAACGGCTTCGATCAATTACGGATGTCGGTGGCCTTCCCCAACCGCAACGTCAAGGTCGTGGGCAGCCACTCCGGCATCTCCATCGGTGAGGACGGCCCTTCTCAGATGGGGATAGAGGATGTGGCTCTGGCCTGTGCCCTGCCGAATTTCGTGGTGCTCGTCCCTGCCGATGAGCACGAGACCCGTGCCGCTACCCGGGCTATGGCTCGGCATGTGGGCCCGGCCTATATGCGGACTGGCCGCCCCAAATTCCCACTCATCTACGAGAAAGGCTGTCATTTCACTATCGGCGTGGCCAACCTCCTGCGCTCTGGTGATGATGTCACCCTCATCGCCAACGGCCTCATGGTTTCCAGGGCCTTGCAAGCGGCCGAAAGCCTGGCTCAGGAGGGGATAGAAGCCCGAGTTTTAGATATGCATACGGTCAAGCCCATAGACCGCGAGGCGGTGATCACTGCTGCTCGGGAGACGGGGGCCATCGTTACCGCCGAGGAGCATTTGGCCGCGGGAGGGATGGGGACTCAAGTGGCTCGGGTGGTGGCCGAGAATTACCCCATCCCGGTAAAGATGGTGGCTATTGAGGACACCTATGCCCAGTCGGGAAAGCCGGAAGAACTTCTAGAGGAGTATGGCCTGACGGCGGAAAGGATTGTCGCCAGGGCAAAAGAGGCCCTGAGCCTCAAGAAATGAAAGCCGCACTATTTCGCCGCGAGCCTACCTCTCTTGAGAGGCTGTTTTCTCCTCACAAGGGTGCTTTTCTACATCACCGTGGCATTCCTGAATCTGCTCCTCAGAGCACTCCTCGGGCTTGTCCTTAAGCCTCTCGGGATGTTGACACCCGGAACTCTCTTGACAACACATCGCTTTCACCCCTACCTTGATGCGGGCTTAATAGCCCAGCCGCCGGCTCCGTTGGTGCATCTTGACCGACGGCACCAGGAACAGGACGCCCGTCAGCAGCAGCACCCCCAGATCCAGCCACGGGCTGAGCAGGCCCATTCCCAGCACGGCGTGGTTCATCAGATCCTGAGCGTAGGTCAGCGGCGATAAATAGGACAACGCTCGAGCCCATGGCGTCATCTCCTCTAAAGGGATAAAGATGCCGCTGATAAACAGGAGCGGCCAGCGCAAGAGGGTGCTGGGCATCATGATGTCCCCCACCGACCGAGCGGGGATCGAACCGAAGGCCAGCCCAAAGGTCGAGAAGGCTATGGAGGACAGGATCACGCCGCTTGCCAGCAGCCAGGGGTTGGCAATAGCGGCCTGGAAGGCGATTAGCCCGGCGGCCAGGGGCACCACTGAAACAACGATGCTGAAGAAGGCCCCCACCATACTCTTGCCCAACAGCAGGGTGATCAGCGACATCGGCGCCGCCAGCAGCCGGTCGTAGGTACCTAGCCTCCGCTCCAGAGGGATGATCACCGGCCCGGCTGACGAGGCGGTGAAGAAGGTGGTCAGGGCCAACAGTCGAGCCACGCCCATCTCTGGCCCCATCTCCCTCTTGACAGAGAAGGAGAAGAACATGAAGAAGGGCATCAACAGCCCGAACATGATCATGGGGGGGGTCAAGTAGTAGACCCGGACGTCTTTGACCGCCACCGTCCAAGCCTGGGCCAGTTCGTCTCGCAGCCGTTGTAACCAACTGTCCTTCATCGTCTACCTCCCATCATCCGCCGTCTGGGTTTATCTTGCGACGGCTCATGGCGCACCGTACCTACCTGCTGGCCGGTTATCTCCAGGAACACGTCCTCCAGGCTCGGCCCCAGCGTGCTCAGGCTGACCACCCGCAGGTCGTGGGCGCGGGCGTAGTCCATCACCAGCGGCAACAAGGCCGAAGGGTCCTCCGTGTACAGCCGCCACTTGTCGCCCATCTTGACCGTGGTCGTGACCCCCGGTAGCACCGCCAGCGGTTCGCCGTGGGCCTGACCGTTCGGCTCCAACGCCACCTCCACCGACTGCACCCGACGAAAGGCCGCCTTGAGTCGCTCCGGGGTGTCAATGGCTGCGATCCGGCCGTGGTTGATGATGGCCACCCGATCACAGAGTTGATTGGCCTCTTCGATCTGGTGGGTGGTCAGGAAGATGGTCGTTCCCTCGGCGTTCATCTGACGGATCAGGTCGCGGATAGCGTGGGCGCTCTGGGCGTCGAGCCCCGGCGTCGGTTCGTCCAGGAAGAGTAGCCTCGGCCGGTGGATGATGGCCATGGCGATGCTCAACCGCCGCCGCATCCCCTTTGAGAAATTCTCCACCTTCACCTCTTGCTTTTCCCACAGGCCAAAGGCTTCCAGCAGTTCGCGCGCCCGCGCCGCCCGTTCGCTGCGCGGCACCCGGTAAAGCTGCGCAGTAAACATCAGATTGTCCCAAGCGGTCAGTTCGGTGTAGACGTTGGATTCCTCGGGCACCAGGCCCATCTGCCGTTTCACCGGATAAGGCTCGCGGGCCAGGTCGTGGC